>CANGZW010000143.1 GCA_947458405.1 Leptospiraceae bacterium | reverse complement strand
TAGAACAGTAAAAATTAAAATATTGATCTGTCCATTGATAAAATCATTTTTAAAGGGCCATAAGATTGAACTTAAAAATAATGCTAACCCCAAAAAACCTAAAAAGTGATATGTATTATTATTTGACTGTGTTTCATTTGTGGTAGGAAAAGATGAAATAGAATAAGATAAAAAACAAATAGTAAAAAATAATATAATTTCTTTCCATAGAGTAAACAGCCGTTGAGACTCTAGAATTGGGTATTTAGCTAATTCTCTAAATAAAAGTAAGGATTGTGGAGGATACAAAAAAGTTCTAAATTCTGTGTAAGTAATTTGTAATTCCTTGGATATATTTTCTGTGTTCTGATTTTCATAGGGAGAAAGTCCTTTTGCAATGGATGTTCCTGCGATATAATAAGCAGGAAAGTCTAAAAGTATCTCTTTAGAGGAAAATTTAATATTTTTATTTGCATTTGTATAAAATAAACCAATTCCAAAAACTAATAAACTAATACATAAGGCTTTAAAAAGGACAGAATTTTCATTCTTTCTAAGAAAATCAGAAATCATTCTTTCCAGCAAGCCTGTTTTGTATTACCTTCTATAGAATTTTCATCCGGGATTAAATCTATTTCCTGCTTAAAGACAATCTCTAATCTTTTAAGTCGTGCAAGAAGTTTTTTATCACTTTCATTATTTGAGCTTAACAATTCGGCTTTCAATTTTTTTAGTGCACTTACTTTTGGTTTATAATCTTCTTTTGAGAAAGTAGATAAAAAATCTTTATCAATTCTAAGTAGTACACCATATTTTGTTTTCATGATTGAGTCATACCTAATATCTTCCATAGAGCAAAATATGGCTTTTTTTTCAATCACCTGTTCGAGACTGATGCTTCTCTCATGACCGACTCTTTCATGAGAAGATTTTTTTCCAGATTTTGCAACATCTCGGTCAGTCAATCCTAACTCATCAATAAGTGATACATTAGCACCAGCTCCTACTGCAAAATAACCCAATCCAAACCCTATCTCATTGCAATTTGCTTCTGTTATAGAGTTTGTAATTATAAATTCGCTTGCCCCCAGACACTCCTGCAGATTTTTAAATTCAATACCTCTGTAGTACCAATCATATTGAATCCCATTGAATAATTCACTTAGATTATTATAGTATCCTTTCGTATATGCCTTTCTTTCATTTACTATACCGGTTTTATCAACTAATGGATAGTTACTTTTCTCCAAGATCAATCCTATTGAAAATAAAAGTAATACAATATTTATTAGATAAATATGTTTTGTGGAAAAATATAATTTATAGTACTCATTAAAAAAACTATCCAGACAAAAAAGAAAAATTACAAAGTAGGGTAAGAGTAATCTAAATCCCATGAAATCTCCACCTACCCTGATAATATAATGAGCAATGAAGATTGTCAGTAATAGCTCTCTTAGGGGAAGTAAGTGCTTAACACTATTAGATTTATCAATTTTTAAAGTTTGATTATTTTTATTAAAATAAATATCTTTTACTACTAAAATAAATACTACTATAGTACTTACTAATACAAATTTAGAATAAAAAATGAAATGATAGAGATATTTTAATCCATCGTAGTACCTGGATTTTCCCCCCGATTTGGCATAAAAAGTATTGGGAAAAATATCTCCAAAATAGATAAATCGAAATATGTGATAAATACCAGCAAATAAAAATACAGCAGTAGAAAATTGAAAAATCCATTTCCAATCTAATTCTCTTTTTTCGTATATTCTCCATAGAAAATAAAATGGCAAAAGTAGTCCCATTTCCGGTCTTGTGTGGTACAAAATTGAGGATAGTGTTCCAATTAGAAAAGGAGAATCTAAATCTTTTCCATAAGTACGAGTCAATAAAAGACTCAATAAAAAAAATGTAAAAGAAAACTCTAAACCGGATGTTGAGAAATCACGAAATCCTTCATGGCAAACTAAAAGAGCAGGCAATAAATAAATTGTATTCCCTTTCTTTATTTTATCATAAAATAAAAGCATATAGCCAGAAAGAGTGAAAAAGAATCCTAATAATATGGATCCTTTATGAAAATGTATACCAATGAAATGCAAACAACTTACCAAAAATAACCAGTAGGGATGTGTGAATCCTTCTACCCTTTCTCCCTGATTAAAAACCAATCCATGACCTGCTGTCATACTTAAAATATATCGAAAGGAAATATATGCATCTTCTGCAACCCAGATTCTTGTTATAAAAGCATAAAGGGCCAAAAGAAAGTACAATATCATCCAATAAAATGGAGTTTTATTCTTAGAGTATAGATTTAGAAGGCTCAAAAAAATTTCCTTACGGTTTTAAATTTGGGAAATGGGATAGAATCCTTTTTGTCAATTCATCGGGATCTCTCATATCTATTGTAGTACTATAATCTGCTATTGATCTATAAAAAATGGTTCTTCTTCGTAGTGTTTCGGCATAGGGCTCTTTTGAACTCAAAGTTGGGCGGGTAGGATCATTAGAAACTTTATTGACTAAATAAGTATGATCTCCATCGAGTTGGATTATTTTTCCAATATTTTTTAATATGGAAACTTTTCGATTGCTCAGTATCTCAATTCCATTCTCATCAATATCAAAAATGATTCCACCACCACAATCTAAAATAATATTTTTACAGTTTTCAATTTTTTTAAGAATAGAAAACTCTAGATCTCTAAATAATTGCCAATTCCCATTATTGGCATTGATATATTCACTGATAGACATTCCGCCTAACTCATAAACGGCTATCATATCCGTTGAAATTACTGACATACCCGTTAATTTGGATAGTTTACGTGAAATTTTCGATTTTCCAACCCCTCTAGGACCAATAAAAATGAGGTTCAATATCTATCCCCTAGTGAGATCTAAAAGTTGTTTTTGTATTTCAGGGATACTTGTAAATAAAAATTCAATATCTTTATCGGTCATGCCTACCTGTTTTATGGCAAATGGAGATAACTCCTGATTGATTCCACCTATATCTATTCCTATTCCGGATATGACTGTAATTGTATTAGCAATATGTACTACAGAAGCCAAAAGTGGAAACTTAACTGCCAATTCAGGATTGTGGTGACAGGAGACAACTTCTTTTAATTCATCGGGAAAATTCCAAGCTGTAAGTACCTTCAATCCTATTTCCTGGTGATCATACCCAAAGTGTTTTTTCTCTACTTCGGTGAAAGTTGTTTCCATATTCTTTAATTCATCCCGAATATTTAAAATCTTACCCGGAAAAAATTGTGTAAGTATTACCTTTCCTATATCATGTAGAAGACCTGCAGTGAATGCTAAATCTTTGGGTATAGGTAGCTTTTTTAGAGTTATAATTCTACCCGATAGTTCAGCCACAACTAAACTGTGCATCCACATCTCATCGGCTTCGAGTTGGTATCCTTTTAAGTCTTTTTGTAATACGGCTTTAGACGCACTCAACATTATAATTTCTTTAACTGTATCAAGCCCCAAGGTCATAAGAGACTCCGAAACAGTTCTTACAGGTTTGCTGGCTCTGTAATACGATGAATTGGATAATTTAATTATTGAAGCAGTTATGGAAGGATCTTTTGAGATTTCTGCGGCAACTTCATTGATGCTAACATCAGGTTTTTGAACTAGGCTCATGATACGAATGACCACATTGGACATAGGTGGTAATTTTTTTACGTCACTTAAAAGAGCATCTATTTCTTCTTTCATAGGTTATCTCACTTTATAGAGGTACTTTTCCATACCTGCTTTTTTGAGAAGAATTCTTCCATCGTCCAAATAAAGTGTGATGGTTCTTCCCTCGTGTCCCCCGACATCCTCTACAATGAGAGGTATTTTTCTATTAGCTAACTCTTCCTTCACAAAGGATATGTTGTTCTCTCCAATATTTTGTAAAAACTGTGAGGATATATTTTTAAACATGGAAGAACCACCAAATATTCTGGCAGAGTAGGTTCCGGGTTTTGCTCCCTCATCTTCAAAAGTCTTGATGAGTTTGGGGATGGCGGTTTCAGCGTATTTGCCAGGAAATTTAATCTTATCTTTTCCCATCATATCTTTAGCTAACATGATATGGGAAATGGCACCAATTTTGGAATCCGGTTGGTAGAGAACAATTCCAATACAGGAGCCAAGGGTTGTCCTCAATAAATTGGGGGACTTAGAGATAGAAATCTCAGCAATTCCTACGTTGATAAGTTTAGAATCTCTACTCAGCATATTCTCGGGCTATTCCGAAGTTAATCATAAAGGTTTGGAAGTAAACAAAAATATAAGTTTCGAGTTTACGAAATGGATTCAGTATTTAGTTTTCTTAAAATTGGCACTCCAAAAATATTATCTTATGGCATATAAAAATACAGTAAAATTGAGTATTCATGAAGGAAAAATTGAATGAGTTATGAACTTCTTTCCAAGGAACCTATTCGAAAGATTAGGTTAGGGGAATGTGATGTAGTTATTTTGGGAACTGCCCATGTGAGTCAGGCAAGCGTTGATTCCGTAGAGGCACTCATACAACAAGAAATGCCAGATACAGTTTGTGTTGAATTATGTCCATCTAGGGTTCGCTCTCTCAAGGATTTAGAGTATTGGAAAAAGTTGGATATCTTTACAGTTTTTAAAGAGAGAAAGATGTACCTTTTACTATCAAGTCTCATTTTGTCTTCCTTTCAAAAAAAACTGGGTTACGGGAAAGTAAAGCCTGGCGATGAAATGCGCAAGGCGATTGAATTAGCCGAAAAAAATAATTTAAAAATGATCCCTGTAGATCGTGAGATACAGACCACTCTCAAGAGAGCCTGGGGAAATGTTGGTTTTTTCTCAAAGTCGTACTTAATATCAGCACTCATTTCTTCTCTTCTTGTGAAAGAAGAAATTACAGAAGAAAAAATTGAAGAAATGAAATCAGAAGATGCACTCAAGGATATTTTTTCACAGTTACCCGGAAGGTTTGATCAGGTAAAGAAAGTTATAATTGATGAAAGGGATGAATATCTCGCTGAAAAAATTCGACAGTCTGCTATGGATGGTTCTAAAAAACTATTGGCAGTAGTAGGGGCGGGTCATCTCGAAGGGATAATGAAATACATCAATGAAGAGAGAAATATCTTAGAATTAGATGTGATACCCACGTCTACTTGGAAAGATACATTGACACTCCTTATAGTACCGTTGTTTTTGGTAGGAATTGCCGTTTATACATTTTATACATCCGGGCAGGAGGCAGGGATTGATCTTGTTGTAAATTGGATTGTAGTAAAATCGTTTCTTGCTGCTCTGGGGGCAATGATTGCCTTTGCTCATCCATTTTCCATTCTACTTGCAGCAATTTCTGCACCATTCGGAAATTTTAACCCTATCATAAAGCCGGGTTGGCTTGCGGCACTTTGTGAATCTTATCTTCGTAAACCTCTCGTGGAAGATTTCGAAAAAATTGCTGAAGATTCTGAGCGTTTTACTGGCTATTGGAAAAATCGTGTCATACGGATATTTCTTGTACTATTATTGCCACAGATTGGGAGTAGCATAGGAACTTTTATAGTGACCATGAAAGCTATGGAAGGGATAAAGATTTTTTAATGTGTTTTGAATTTAATAATCAAACTTTTAATTCAAAACACCTTGTAGCTTTTTCCCTCGTAAGAAATAAGTTTTCGTAGGTCCTTTTCCTTTGACATCTATACTGCCTCTGGATTCAAAATCATACTTGTCACTCAAAAGCAGAAAAAGATCTTCTGTGGTGTGTATTTCGTTTGGAAGTCCATGTGATTCCATTCGGCTAGCAAGATTTACTGTATCACCCCACAGATCATAAATAAATTTACTTGTTCCTATGACACCAGCTACAACGGGCCCAGAATTTATTCCAATTCTCAATTCCATAACTGTACTACTTTCTTTATTTAATTCTTTAATACATTCTATCATTTCTATTGCCAAATCTACCATTGCCTCAGCAAAGTCTTCTCTAGGAATTGGCAAACCGCTGACAGCCATATAACAGTCACCGATAGTTTTAATTTTTTCAACCCCATGTTTATGGGCTAGAACATCGAAATTAGAAAATAGTTGATTTAATAATTCTACTATTTTTTCTGCACCATTTTCTTGTGATAACCTGGTAAAACCTACGAGATCTGCGAAAAGTACCGCTACATTGGGGAATGAATCTGCAATGGTCTGCTCTCCTGATCGAAGTCTAGTTGCAATTTGTGGAGGAAGAATATTCAGGAGAAGTTTTTCATTTTCAATATTTTTTTGATGTATCTCAGCATTTTTTTCTTCAATACTACTTGCCATTTTATTGAATGTATCTGCCAATTCTCCAAATTCATCTTTAGAAGAGATACTGACCCGTTTATCATAATTACCAACAGCTAATTCATGTGTGCCTTTCATAAGAATTTCAATTGGATCAATAAACAATTTCGTAAATTTAAAAACAATAAAAGTTATAATAATACTCAATATAATTGTAAATAAAATTAATAATTTAGTAAATCTATATATAGGCTCATAGGCTTCGTCAAGATCGATTTCTGAAAGAATACTCCAATCTAAGTCTTCAATGTCTAACTTGCTATAGGAACTCAGTACGGGTACGCCCCTGTAATCTAGAACGATTTGGGTATTTGTACTACCATTCATAGCATCTATTGAGGCTAAAGTTTTTACTGTTTGCTCTAAAATAGATGTATTATAATTTCTAATTTTATTGATTTCTTTTGAATCAATTCCAATTTGGTCAAGCATTTTAAAATACTCACCAGGGGATTCAATGAGAAAACGGCTATTGCTTCTCATTTTGAAGTCTTGTCCTACAAGATATGTTTCTCCTGAGCTACCCAATCCATCATCCTTCCAATTTCCACCACCTGTCATCACTTTATTGATTTCATTTACTGGAAGTTGGAATCCTAAAACTCCAATGGGCTGTCCATTTTCTTCAATAATATCAGCTATAAAAGCGGATGGTGCTTGCATGCTGGGTGTATAGGATTCAAAATCTGATATTTTTGAATGTTTTACTTTTTTAGAATTTAGAATTGACTTCACTAATTCGGAAAAATGGGTATTTTTATAGGGACCTGTAAATAAATTAGTTCCATAGTCAATTTCTTTATAAACCGTATAAATAATATCTCCTTCTTTGTTAATGATAAACATATCATAGAATCCAAAGTTTTCAATGTAGCTTTTAAAGATTCCGTGATACTCACTATGAACTTTGTTGTATTGGCTTAATGTAGTAGCTGTAGTTAGCTTTTCTTTTTCGCCAATCGGAAAGGGATTATTTGAGATATATTCATATTGTAGTAAGTTTGTCTCTTTACTTTTAGGAATAATTTGATCTACATTGAAGTCGTCTGAATTTTTTTTATCGTACTCAGGTTTTATAATATTTTTATAAAAGTTCTCATTTTTTAAAATAACTTCATTGCCAATACTATTATTTTTTAGATTACTAAATGCTAGATTAAAATCTTTTGTAGCAGAAATCAGCATTTTACTTTCTGATAACGTATCTACTTGAGCTCGCATATTGTGAAAGTATGTTTTAATCTGATATGCTTTGGTTGATCGTATAGAGGTGAGTTGATTAAAAATGGTCAAACTAAGGGAACTTTTGCCTGTGATATATCCTAAGGTTCCTATTATTAGAATAGAGGGCACTGTGACAGAAAAAAACATCACAAGAAGTTTAGATTTAATTTTCAGATTACTCATTTTATTTCTCTTAGATTCTATTAATTTTATTAGCATTTTGAATATTTGATTTTTTTATTAGCATTGCTTATTTATTACTATCGACATTATTTAGTCAATTATTTTCTAAAGTATCACTTCTCTTTTGTAATAAAGTAAATGCTACTCAGTTTTTCTGTTTTATAATCTGGCTAAAAGCTCCGCTTTTTTAGAGGAGAATTCTTCTTCGGTCAAGATTCCTTTTTGTTTAAGCTCAGCTAGTTTTTCAATTTTTGAAAATATATCGTTTTCGAGTACGGAGTTTTGATTAGAATTAGGAGTAGCCGCTTCAAATAAAGAATCGTTTGAAGGATTTTTATTTTGAGTGAGATTGGGAAGGGAGCTCACGGCCACAGTTCCAAATTGGCTGGTAAACGTTATACTAC
>CANGZW010000142.1 GCA_947458405.1 Leptospiraceae bacterium | reverse complement strand
TGCTTCCTGTTTTTCTCAGATTCACGGTTGTTCATAAGGACATATCATAATTTACCAGTTTTTGTACAACTACTTTGTGGGTAAGGATAAGCCGCTGAATATGTTATTTTGGTGGCTAATCGCAAAGGATTGAACTGTGAATTTGATATAGTTTTCAATTTTAAAGTAGAGCTTGATACAGGATTTTCGTTGAACAATGTATCCCCGATTCTGAACATGTAAAGTAATTTTTTATAAAATAGAATATTTTAAATTAAAACGAGATCATCTGGCAAATATTTCACAGTATCCCGCTAAATTATGAGTCATAATTCACTTTTTTAACCAAACAACAAGTTATAAAACTATCCATTTTCTATTTATATAGTGGAATCTTTTCGCGATTTTATTCACAATCTTTGTAATTTTTTATGAATTAAATTTTATTATTGATAAAAACGATCTTACTATTCAGCTTCTTTCGAACTTTATGTAAATCAACATTGCCCAAAACCACATTATATTTCCTTTTTACACACAAGAAAAGTTTCTAAAAGCTAAATCATAACTCTAAAACACAACAAAGTAATACAACACCCCGGAGGATTCCCCTCGATACGGGACTTAAAGATGTCCCTACTCGGGGACCGGCTCCACGACCGTCCGGGTTTCTCTTCTTTTTTGGAACCTTTTTTCTTCTCTTTCCATAAAGAGAAGAAAAAAGTAACAGAGAGATTTGAGATTAAAGAAAAATTGAAATTAAAAAGAAATATAAACTTGAACAATTAAGTTCTAATCTCTTAGAAATTAAAAAATAAGATTTAAAGTAAAAAGAAATTTGAGATGAAAGAAAAATTGAAATTAAAAAGAAATATAAACTTGAACAATAAGGTTCTAATATCTGAGAAATTAAAAATTAAGAATTAAAGTAAAAAAAAATTAGAGATTAAAGAAAAATTGAAATTAAAAAGAAATATAAACTTGAACAATAAAGTTCTAATCTCTGAAAAATTAAAAAATAAGAATTAAAGTAAAAAGAAATTTGAGATGAAAGAAAAATTGAAATTAAAAAGAAATATAAACTTGAACAATAAAGTTCTAATCTCTTAGAAATTAAAAAATAATATTTAAAGTAAAAAGAAATTTGAGATTAAAGAAAAATTTTAATTAAAAAGAAATTAAGTATTTTGGATTAATTCCAAACTCGCTGAGTAGTTACAAAAATTGAAATAAAAAAGAAATTTAGCATTTTTATCTTGGCTGAGGAAGAGACCAACACCTAAAAATTTCTTTCCTTGACCAAGTTAGGCTAATTAGTCATCATAGTCCCATGAAAACATTTTCCGTAGCCCACGTTAAAACAAATCTTTCCTCCATTCTTAAAGAAGTGGAATCAGGGGAAGAAATTGCTATATCCTTTGGTAAAAAAAAAGAGATGATAGCTGTAATAGTGTCATACAATGCATATAAACAATCCAAGAAACGTAAGTTGGGAACACTTCGAGGCAAAATGACTGTGGAATTCAAAAAAGATTTTAAAATGTCAGATAAAGAGTTATTTGGGAAATGAAATATCTAGTAGATACTCATATACTTCTATGGTCTTTTACTAATCCCAATATTCTTTCTGAAAAAGTAAGGGAAATAATTTTGAATGAGGATACTATTATTTACTATAGTCAATTCAGTCTTTGGGAAATTTCAATCAAATTCAATTTGGGTAAACTAATAATAAATAATTTAACACCAGAGCAGTTTTACTTTGAATTGGAGAATAGTTTTTTTGATTGCCTACCAATGAATAATAGAGACCTTATTAGTTTTTATAAATTACCATTAGAGCACAAAGATCCATTTGATCGAATGTTGATTTGGCAATGTATTCAAAACAAAATTACTTTTATTAGCTCAGACTCCAAGTTAGAGTCCTATGAAAAATATGGTTTAAAAATTATGAATTAAGATGTGTATCTCATTTACATCTACGAGATAATTATTCAAATACTTAAATCCTCTCTCATCTTGTTTATAATAGAATTCTTATATTCCTTCCCTTTATTTCTGAGAGATTTTGGTATAGGATTCTTATTTACTTCAGGATTAGATAAGGAAGTAGTTTCTAATTCTCGCTCTACAAGGTTGATTAAATAAGCCTTCATAGTTGTGTTTTTCTCCACAACTTTAATCTTTAGTTTTTTAAACAGATAGTCTGGAATTTCAATGGATGTGCGCATATTCATATATTCACATATTTATATTTTTATGACAAGGATAATTTAATCTAATTCTATAAAGTTCTTTTTTCTAAAGAGTATATTTTCCTAATCTATTTTTACTGCGAGCTCTCGTGGAATTGTCCTTTTAAAGAAATCAATCACTCCCTGTTGTTTAGAAAATATTTTTTGGATGAATTTGTCGCTATTTTATTAAATTATTTGTATAATATTTTAGTAAGTAAATATTATTTAGTATTTATTTGTTTATATATAATTATTTTTAACTTCTTATACAAATGATAGTATAAAAATATCTTATCAAATAAAGGATTTACATCTTAAAGAACCTGTTATAATATTTGTTTAGAGCCAGAAAAGATACTGAAAATTATACCGAAAAAGAAATTATAAAAGATTCGAATTATTTGATAAATTATTAAAATCAATCTTTCGTTTCAAAATTTACTTTACTTTCCAAAAATTTCATTTAAAATAATCCAAAGAAATAATCAAAAAGCCGCGTTAAAGAGTAAATATTGATGATAATTTTATGAAAGTCAAAAAGGGAGAAAAAATGGGTTCCTACGCAGAAGAATATAAAAGATTCATAAATAATAGAGAGGACTTTTGGAAAGAAAAAGCAGATCTAATTCATTGGTATAAAAAGTCCGAAAAGATTTTAAGTAAGACAGAAGAAGACCTCTTTAGATGGTATGAAGGGGGCACTCTCAATACCTGTTACTTGGCAGTGGATTTTCATGTTGAAAATGGCCGAAAGGACCAAACCGCTCTAATCTATGACTCTCCCGTCACAAATACTAAACAAAAATTCACCTATGGTGAACTACAAAAAGAAGTCTCTGAGTTTGCTGGTGTATTAGTAAATTTAGGTATCACAAAGGGAGACAGAGTAGTAATCTATATGCCCATGATTCCTGAGGCGGTATTTGCCATGCTTGCCTGTGCTAGGATCGGTGCGATACATTCAGTTGTATTCGGTGGATTTGCCCCCCATGAACTTGCCATTCGAATTGATGATGCCACTCCCAAATTATTGATATCATCGTCATACGGAATCGAAGTGGATAAGATTATACCCTATAAACCACTCTTAGACGAAGCCATTCACCAAGCCACCCACAAACCGGACTCAGTGCTTATGGTTAAACGCCCCAATTTAGATGAAATCATGCATACAGGGAGAGATCACTACTACCATGAGATACGATCGGAAGCAAAGCCTAGAGACTGCGTACCTGTAGGAGCCAATCATCCCCTCTATATACTTTATACCTCAGGAACAACGGGAAAACCCAAAGGTGTAATACGTGAGAATGGTGGTCATGCGGTTGCTATGCACTATAGTATGAAAGCAGTGTATAATATGAATCCCGGAGATGTGTTTTGGTCGGCATCGGATGTGGGCTGGGTTGTCGGTCATTCCTATATTGTCTATGCTCCTTTGATTTATGGCTGTACTACAATTCTCTACGAAGGAAAGCCTGTCAGAACTCCCGATGCAGGTGCTTTTTTTAGAGTGATTTCTGAGTATAAAGTAAAGGTTCTCTTTACAGCTCCTACAGCAATTCGGGCGATCAAGAAGGAAGACCCGGAGGGGAAACTTCTCAAGAAATACGATATAACCTGTCTAGAAACCTTATTTTTAGCAGGGGAAAGAACTGATCCGAATACGTACTACTGGGCTCAGGATTTACTGAAAGTGCCTGTGGTAGATCATTGGTGGCAAACGGAAACCGGTTGGGCTATTTCTTCGAACCTGATCGGTATCGAAAAACGGGACTCTAAGGCAGGATCTTCTAATTTTCCCGTTCCCGGTTTTGAGGTACATATTTTAGATGATGGAGGTAATGTCTTAGAAAATGGAAAAGAAGGCTACATTGCTGTAAAACTTCCCCTTCCACCGGGATGTCTCCCAACGCTTTGGAAGGATACTCCTAATTTCAGAAAGAGCTATTTACAGCAGTATCCCGGGTACTACGTAACCGGAGACGGAGGGTACTACGATAAAGATGGGTACCTCTTTGTGATGGGTAGAATTGATGATGTAATCAATGTTGCGGGACACCGTCTGTCCACAGGGGAAATGGAAGAGATAATTTCCAGTCATCCGTCTGTAGCCGAATGTGCCGTGATTGGTATTGCCGAAGAAATCAAAGGTCAGATTCCCATTGGTTTTGTGGTACTAAAAGACGGTCATTCTTCAGAGGGCTTAAAATTAGAGACAGATCTTTCCCACATGATACGGGAGCAGATTGGAGCGATTGCCAGCTTTAAAAATGCAATGATTGTAAAACGGCTACCAAAAACACGTTCGGGGAAAATTTTACGTAAGACAATGAGAAAGATGCTAGATGGTGAGGAGTTCACCATTCCTTCTACAATTGATGACCCTGCTATTTTGGATGAAATTAAAGAAATAGCAAAGTCACACAAAGTTGGGAAGGCTTTTTCTTAAGATTTGTGACCCTCTTTAAAAATCATGGCGAAGTTTTTTAAAGAGGATTCTCTCCAAAAGAGAAGGAGAAAGTAAACGCATCCATTTCACAAAAAATCCAGATTTATCAATGATTACCAATTTTGAATTTGGATTTTCAGCCGCTTTTATCATATCAGTTGCCACCTCTTCGGGAGTTTTTATTTTTCCTTTAGCCTGTTCTTCGTTTAGTTTATTGCCCTGTGCATCGATTCCCGAAGTACGTAATGCGGTGCGTGTGTATGGCGGACAAAAAATAATCGAACGAACCCCAAATTCGGATAGTTCTATCCTCAGGGATTCATATACCGCATGTAATGCAGATTTAGAAGACGAGTAAGCTGATCTTCCGGGTATTCCATACAATCCTGAAACAGTGGATGTTACCATAACCATCCCTCTTGCTTTTTTGAGAGCTTCCACTAATAAAAGGGTGAGATGAATATTTCCAAAAAAATTTATATCGAATGTCTTACGAAATACAGATATATCCATCTTATCAAAACGACCATGTGCTGTGATACCTGCATTGTTGAAAAGATAATCAATTGTATCTGTTTTTTTGAGTATTTCGGAAGTTGCTTTTTTTAAATCATCCTCCTTTGTAATATCACATAAAAAGGGAAAGATTTCAGCTTTTACCCCTTTGGGTGGATCTTTGGGGGAGCGATCGAGTGTAAAGATTCTACAGTTAATTGTAGAGAGTGCCTTCAAAAGGGCTTCTCCGATTCCACTAGAAGCCCCCGTGATGATAATATTTTTATTTTCCCAAAGCGAATTTTTCATAAGAAAATGATATTCAATCCCAAAAAGAATTCCACAAAAAAATGATTGACTTATGTTTAAAAAATGTTTTTTTCTCCGATGGGAAAGAATTAAAATGATCCGTCGTCAAATTAAAATTGGAGAACTCGATTGTCTGCATATCCCCGGAAGCTCTCAGGGAATTGCCATTGTCATGCTTCATGGGTATGGGGCAAATGCAGAGGATCTTTACGACCTTCACACCGTGATTGAATCAAAACCGGGAACGAGCTGGTATTTCCCACAGGGACCCCTAGTAATAGGAAATTATGGTGAATTCCCCAGTAGAGCCTGGTTTCCCTTGGGAGTGGTAGATTCCATATTACAGGCTGTTGAAACAGGAAATTGGTCAAAAGTAGCCACTCTCAATCCCAAAGGTCTAGATCAGGCTAGAGAAGAATTGCTAGAATTTTTAGGATTACTAGAGGTTCCCTATACGAAGATTATTTTGGGGGGATTCAGCCAGGGGGCTATGCTTGCCCTAGATACATTTTTATCAAAGGAAGAAAGTCCACTCGGTCTCATGATTCTCTCGGGTACGGTATTGAATGAACAGAAGTGGAGAGACTTGGCTCCCGGGAAACTGGGATTTCATTTTTTACAATCCCATGGGATGGTAGATGATCTCCTCCCCTATGCAGCTTCCAAGAGATTAGAAAATCTACTTTCAAGTTCAGGTTTAAAAAGCGAATTCGTTCCTTTTCCGGGAGGACATACAATTCCTGAATTAGTAATACGTAAAATTTCTAATTATGTAATGGCAAGGTCTTAAAAGAGAAAGGCAGAATATCCTTTGAAAAGAAGAAAAAGTTTACTTCAGGGAATTTTAGGGATTTTAATAAGTTTACTCTTAATATTTTTCTTAGTAGGGTTTTTTTATTCACTTTATATGGGATTAAAAGATAATAAATATATTTTGAATAAATTGGGATATAAGTTCCCCACAACCGAAGAAATTATTATAGCCAAAACCATACAGAAATCATATAATACTAAATATTTGTACTACAAATTTTCAGCAATAGCTATTTCTTCTTTTATAGAGAAGTACTCAAAAAATAAGCAAAATATTGATATCCAAAAAACTGTTGAGTATGTCAAAGAATTATGCGAGAAATATGAAGACAATCGTATTCAATCACTCTTCGCTAAAGAATTATCGGAAGTAATAGAAAAAGTATTACAAAACCGTAATATAATTGAGCTTACAAATAGTGAAGATCCTTATGATATAGTAGAAAATATTATAAATAATTTTACAATAGAATTTGAAAAGAAGTACATCTATACCCCCCAAAATTTTTTATTGGAAAAATTGGGAATAAACTTAGAATCAGAATATTATCTAACACTCTCTATTCATTTCTTGGAATATATTTTTATATTACTTATTTTTCTTGTAATACTAAAAATAGATCGATTCTTAAGAAGAAATGTGTAATCATAATTTAATGAAATCTCTGTGCAGGACGCACCGCCATGCGTCCAGACTGGTATCGTGCATCCAGACAGGTCATAAATTTCTATAGAATCCCATTTTCCCGGAGCTCATCTTCCGAAAGACCTACTGATTTTATTATAATTTCTAGAGAAAGTCCAAGAATTTTCATTTTTCGAGCAGTCTCCAGCTTGTTTTTAAATTCACCCTTGAGTTGCCCTTTCATCTCCCCTTCTTCCAAAGCCCTTTCGTACGCCGTTAAAACTTTTTTTCCCATAATTGCCTCCTCTAAAATAGTATTTTCTTCTAAACGTGATCTAAAAATATAATCCAACATATCCTCTTCCAAATCAATTCTTTTTGATTCTTCCATCGAATTTAATAACTCTCTAATTTTTCGCCATCCATTCACAAACTCTTCCCAGTTATCTCGGATGATTTTTAAGAGCAAGATTCCAGCTTTCAGTTCGGGATTTTCGAAATCGATCAATGGATCTATTTTTCGTAAGTCAAAGAGTAAGAATTCTTCCTTGGTTCCAGTAAGAATAGGATTTGTAAGATTTTTGACTTCTTCTAACTCATTTTCAAGATCCCAGTTGTCCAGACCCTGATAAAACAATATTGGTATGATAGAATACATTTTACCAAATTCTCTTTTCTGCCATTTGTGAATGATTTGTTTGTACTTCATCATCTGGATTTGAAAATCATTGGCTCTTCTGGACTTGTGCTCTAAAAGAAAGTACAGTTTCTCATTTGAATTTTGTAAGGGAATTTCATAGAGGATGTCATACAGTAACTTCTTTTTTCGATAGTAGATATCCTGTACAATAATTATATTCTCTAACTCCAGCAATTTTGATTTCTCTTTCAGCAGAAATCGAAAGAATTCTATGGCACAGTCTATTCTTTGGAATAAAAGCTTCCAGAATATATCATGGTAGTCGGGCATTTTCATCTCCTACCTATATATGTAAAAAAAAGATTAGAATTTATCATATTTTTGAGAAAAAAATTTGAAAAAAGGGAAAATAAAATGAAAAATAATATAATATCCTCTACCGATTTACAAGCCAAAATAAGTTAAAAATATTTAATTTATGATCATTAAAATAGTCGATAAAATGTTTAATGATTATTTAAATAGTCATTGTACGGAGTCAAACATATAAAGCTATGAAAAAAAATAGATCTTACTCACGATATGCTGTTGGTGCAGTGACTTTATTAGGCAAAGAAATCCAATATGCCCGAAAGAAAAAAAAATGGTCAGAGTCAGTTTTGTCAGAGCGAATTGGGATTTCACGTGCTACATTACAAAAGATAGAAAGTGGAGAAATGACAGTAGC
>CANGZW010000141.1 GCA_947458405.1 Leptospiraceae bacterium | reverse complement strand
GGTTCTGCTGTACATTTGCACTTTTCCCAGACCGATCTGTCTGGAAAGTGCAGAATAGGCTCCTAAGAGTAATTGTTGCCCAGTTTGTCCTTTTGCATAGAAGGTTCTGGAAACTTGTGCGCCCCCAAAAGAACGGTTTGCTAAGTGACCACCATATTCACGAGCAAAAGGAACGCCCTGAGCCACGCACTGGTCAATAATGCTGGTAGAAATTTGAGCAAGGCGGTATACATTTGCCTCTCTAGCTCTAAAATCGCCCCCTTTTACAGTGTCATAGAACAAACGATAGACAGAGTCCCCGTCGTTTTGGTAATTTTTTGCTGCATTGATTCCACCCTGTGCCGCAATACTGTGGGCTCTTCGGGGGGTATCTTGAAAACAGAAAGATTTTACATTGTATCCCAACTCTGCCATGGTTGCCGCGGCGGAAGCCCCTGCAAGTCCAGTTCCAACGATAATAACACTGTATTTTCGTTTATTGGCAGGATTTACCAATTTCATTTCAAATCTGTGCTTATCCCATTTTTTTTCAATGGGTCCGTCTGGTATTTTTGAATTTAAAGCCATAGAGCCTCCTATTATTTAAGTAATCCAAGTAAAACTGCAACCGGAATGGATGAATTTCCAGCAAATATGATGAATGCTACCGACACACTCGCGAGCTTGATTCTAGCGTCGATATTGGGATGATTTACACCTAAGGTCTGGAAGATACTGAAAATACCATGGCTGAGGTGACCGATTGGAAGCGCTAAACATGCTTGGGCAAGAATATAAAACAAAGAAGAAAGTGGGTTACTAAAGCCTAGAATCACCATTTTATATACATCATGTCTATTCTGTTCATCCAAGAGGGTCTTGTATTCTGGATTGAAAGAGGCCAGTGTAAAATGAAGAAGGTGATAGATAACAAATGCTAAAATTACCAATCCTGTATAAGGCATGATTCTGGATGCTAAAGTTGCATGGTGAACTTTGTCTACGGCATAGGCTACGGGACGTGCCGCTTTATTCTCTAGAGTGATTTTAATAGCCATTCCCACATGGGCTACAAATGCAACTAAAAGGCCAATCCTGGCAACCCAGAGAAGTCCGCCTAAATCCTGAAGTGTCTTTGCATAAGAATTGATTTGGTCTGATCCCAGAAAGATTTGCAAATTTCCCAGCATATGTGCGACCACAAACCCGAGAAGAAGTGCACCCGTAATGGCAACAATGGATTTTTTTCCTACTGATGTCTGTAAAAAACCCCTGTTCAATGTGCTTGAACTCATTAGTATACTCCTGAATATTTATTCTTTAAAATTAGGATATTTGTTTTTGTTTTACTATTTATAATCGGTAAAAAACAGTAAATCTCTTTTTAAAAACCTGTTTTAATCTTTTATCCAAGGTTTTTTTTGTATTTTTTCTATAAAAAACCTTGGAAATTATCAAAAAATTAATACAGAGAATTATTTTATTAAAAGTTTTATTTTTTTTTAATTAAGTACTACAGAAAAAGTAGCCAAATATCATATAAATCTTTTTTATTACCCTTTATCATATAATATAATATTATATATTTTAATGAAATATTTTAGTACTACTCAAATTAACTATCCGATTCTCAGAGTTTTTTTATGATAGAAATAAAATTATTGATATTTAAAGAAAAGGAAAAGTCTAATTAAAATAAAAGGAATTATCAAATGTATAGATATCTAATAATCATTCTAATTTTAATGAAATGTAGCAGTTCGGTAGAAAAATCCCAAGAATATAAGGTTGGTTTAACTTATACAACACTTTCCCCCCACCATTATAAGATAATTTCTACGGGTAAGGCATCAGAGGAAGCTATAGAAAATGAAGATGATTTTAAAAAGAAATTTACATCCTGTCAGGCGGCAAAGGATATGTATTTGAATAAAATAAAACAGCTAGAGCCGGAACAAAAAATGAGAGAGTACTTTGCAGAAGTAATCTCTCAAAAAAATTCAAGTGATTTTATATACTGTCAATATATCATAGAGTATAAAATCCCCGAGCTTGAAAAAAAATAAGATTGGAATTGAAAATATTTGAAAAAATTATCATAAACAATTAAATTAGGTCAGTCTAAACAAAAGAGGTTAAAAATGAAGATTAAAATATTAAGTTTGGCTTTACTCGTCGGCTTTCTGATAACATGCGGAACAAACGATGCTAGAAAGGATGCCACATCCGTAGGGGAAGGTGGTTGGGCTGGTGAAGGTTGGGGTGGACCACCCGAGCAAAGAGGGGACGGTAAAACACCTAGAGATACAAAACCACGTGATTGGTATTATATGAAATATCCTGCGAGAGCTTCTGATAAGGCTGTTGCTAAAAAAGACCAGATGATGATGAAATCAACCTGTAGAGAAGCGGCAAGACTACAAGGTGCGGCTGACGTTGTTAGAAAGATGATTGGTGAAACATTAGAATCTGCGTCCGGAGTATCGGATGGTCAATCTACAGGTCAGGTAATCGTATCTCAGTCCTCGGGTGTAATTCAGGGTGTAGGTGTTTATGAATGTCTTTCTATGGGTCCAGGAACTGTGCGCAGTGACGCTATGAAAGAAAATTGGGAAGCCTGTGAATGTGTAATTTATGCCAAGTATGATGGTGGTAGAGACGCATTGGTAGCGAAAGCAAAAGCTATCGAAAAATAAAACTAAATCTAAACTGCCGAGAGGCAGTTTTAAATTCTAAGTAAACTTTCAAAGTAAAATTTCTTATTATAAGAAAATACTATTCAAGATTCCTCTAATTAAATAGAGGAATTTAATTTTTTTGAACCCCAAGGTAAAAATGAGTAAATTATTATTATTTATTTTAGTTATTATTAATACATACAATTGTGCTTCCTCTTCAATTGGAGGGGATGGAAAAAAATCTGCAATCTATCTTACATCTGAGAATGGGAAGATTTATAGAACTGAGCGAAATCCTAAAACATTTTATTTAAAAGCGAAAGGTCCTGTGATCTTTTCCTGCTCAACTCCAATTTGTACATCCGAAGAGCTTGAAGCTGTTCCTTCTGTCAAAATAAAAGAATTAATCCGCCAAGGATTGTGGGAGGAGTATAACACTAAAGAACTAGATGGACAGGATGGTTTAGCAGAAGAAGAAAAAAAATACAAATCCTATAAAATTCGTCAGGGAGAGTATCAGGAAAATCTCAAAGTAGGAAAATGGCTCACAATGAGAGAAGATGGTAGTACACTTTTGGAGTCAGAATATGTGAAGGATAAAAAAAATGGTTTTGAATATAAGTTTGGTATGAAAGGACAAATCGTAGAAACTTCCTTTTATAAAGACGGACTCAGAGAAGGTGACTACATTGAAAAAACAGAAAAGGGTCTCACAAGAGAAAAGGGTCAATACGCCAATGGGAAACGTGTAGGATTTTGGAGTGTGTATTACCTTACTGATGAAAAAGGAAAAGAACTAACAAATGAGATACAAAAAGAAGAGTTAGAGTGTAAAGATGATGTTCGTAATGGAAAATATACTAAATTTAATGTTAATGGCAGTAAAGCTGAAGAGGCAACTTTTGTAGATGGAAAGAGAAATGGATTGGCAGTATTTTATTATCCATCCGGGGATAAAAAGAGCGAGGGAAAATATGAGCCTGTTCTTCCCAAACCCAATACAAATATGGATAAATACAATAAGTCATTGATGCAATGTGCAGAAATGGAAGAAGGCTCCGGAGGAGAAGTTGTAAATAGAAAATTGGGGGAATGGAGAGATTATTATCCAAGTGGACAAATTTTTGCAATTGGGAAATTAGATGGAGGTGCTAAGGTAGGTGAATGGAAGTTCTACTCTTCAAAAGGCGTACTACGTGCACAGGGTAAAATGAAAAATGAAATCAATTTTGAAGAAGGAAAGCTATTCAATGAAGAAGGTATTATTGAAGGAGAAGGAAAGGTTCAATTTTCAATTCTCACCATGGATGATAAAAATTTTGAATATAAGCATACTTATAAAGCAGGAGTTCCCTTTAAATTCTATAAAAATGGAAAAGTAATATTAGATATAATGAATGAAAATGGGAACACTATAGGCATCAAGTACGATGAAAGTGGTCAATTAATTGGAAAGGGTCCCATGGTAAATGGAAAAGAAAATGACTGTTGGACGATGAAAGATAATTCCAAAAAATATTTTATGATGGGAAATGAGAATAAAAAAATGGGTGATATGCAGAATTGTAAATAATTTTCATACTCTTTTTTAATATTTAGGGGGCTTCACCCCCTAAAAACCCCCAGCTCGTTCCCTTTCGAATTGTCCTTTCGACTCCCGCTCAGGACAAACTACTTGCTACTGCTCGTGTCAATTGCTTCATTCCACTCTCTATGGACTTCCCATAGAAAACGGCTTTATGATATTCACACGGCTATTATTCATAGACAATACTCTTGTCGAAAACTCGGATTTAAAAAAAATCGCAACCAAAGGGGGTGGAAACAACACCACCCCCTTTGGAAACCCCCATCCGAAAATAACACTTATTAGTGAAATGATCTCCAACTATAGGAGAACACACAAAAGGTAAAAATCTAAAGGACTGCATTAAAACCTCAAACCATTTAGTTTCATAAGAGAATATACTCCTCTAATACCACATCCTTATTCCTAAAAAATAAGGGGACACCGTAGGGTTTTCTGTGCAAAACGACACCCACAGAAAACCCTACGGTGTCCTTGCGAGGCGGAAACCGAGGTAGCGGTTGCGGATATCGGGAGTGAAGTAGAAGCGATAGGAAGAGCGACATTCCCCGTCGTAACTGAGCCAAGAGCCGCCACGACCCACACGGTCCGAGCCCAAATATGCCCCAACTGGATCATTTGACGTATTTTTGCCGTAATATCCACTATCATACCGATCTTGCACCCACTCCCATACATTTCCACTCATATCATACAAACCCCAGGCATTTGGCTTCTTCTGACCTACGAGATGGGTCTTGCTTCCCGAATTATCACTATACCAGGCATACGATCCATCCATGGTGTTTCCCCAATAATACTTGATTTTAGAACCCGAACGTGCTGAATATTCCCACTCTGCCTCGGTGGGAAGGCGGTACTTGCAGGAACTCATGTTTTCTTTTTTACATAGCTTTTGAATAAACTCCTGAACATCATCCCAGCTTACACTTTCCACGGGGCAATTCTCCCCACAGTTAGAAAAAGAGGACGGATTCTTCCCCATCACAGCCTTCCACTGACCCTGAGTCACCTCATACTTCCCCATATAAAACGGCTTTGTGATATTCACACGGTGCTGGGGCTTTTCATCATTAGAACACTCAGTATCTCCCTGAACACACCCCATTTCAAAACTTCCCGCGGGGATCTGCACAAATTCCATGCCGATGCTGTTCTTAAAGCTCTTCCCTGATAATGTTGTTTGGCTCGTTTCTAAACTAGCCACCCTGCCTGCCTCAGCACAATCCGCATTAGCCTCATATTTCGATACCTTCAATATCTCCGAGGCTTCGTTGTAGGCTTCGATTGCCTTGGGCACCGTAAATATGGATCGATCCATTTCACTTTTCGCAATATTTAAGGACTTTTTGGCATCGCCTTTGTTGCCCTCCAGATTCAAAAGTACAGCCTGATCCACATAGCCCCGAACCTTGTTCTCTAAGTAGCCCTCCCCTGTCTCACGGCTCAGGCGGATTTTTTTGTCCAAGCCTTCAATAATTTTATCACTCCCACTCCGGGTGGATAAATAACTTTTTGCATCCAGATAACTCTCGATTGCTTTGCCAAATTCATAGCGGTTGTAATACTCATCCCCTTTACGCTCAATCGAGGATTGGATCCCCTCCTGGATGGTCTTCATTCTCTGCTTTGTGTTTTCCACTATCTTCTTCAGTTCTTCTGTGCTCTCTTCTTTTTGCATTTCCGCAAGAAGAGTTTCATACTCTCTGTATCTCGATAGGAGTCTGCCTGCTTTGGAATCTTCTGAAATCTCACGGGTCTTTGATAATCCGAAATCCTTTGTACCACATATCTGTACTACGCGGAGATCGCGGGTCTTAAATGTATTGCAGGTAAATAAGAGACTGATTGTAAAAAAATAAGTTATCTTTGAAAAGGGACTCATCTTCTCTCCAGAGCTTTTTGTATAGTTTCCTGCAATTTCTTTTTTTTGTACCCCTCTATCCTACTCATTAGATTTTTATCTCGGGATATAAGAATGGTAACGGGATATTCCTTTACGCCAAATTTATTTTGTACCACGCCGAGTCCATCTGTGTAGTATGATTTTACTCCGAGAGAGGTTGCAAAGTCTTTTGGATTGCTCTCTGCAAAGATAATGAAGAGTTTTATGTTTGGATTTTTTTCTGCAATTCGCAAGAGCTCGGGGATTTCTTTTTTGCAGGGAATGCAGTTTACGGAAGTGAAGTTTAAAATGGCAAACTCACCTGCATTCATAGATTCTAACACTTCATGCAGAACGAGTCTTTCAGAGCCCATTCTGAAGAGAACTGCATTGGGAACCTCCTCGGAAAATACTGATACACAGGAGAGAACGAAAATTAAAAAGGAACGTACTACGAAATTCATTTTTTTAATCCTTTTCCTTGCTTAGTTTTTCCACTTCTCTGTCTACAGCTTCCACTCTGGTTTTGTAGTACATTGTTACAGAAAGTCCTATCCGTTTTTTTAAAGATGGTTCCACGTCTTTTAAGAGGGGCTTTTTGGAGGGAGGAACTTCTTTATTGAATTTTTCCAATAATTCCTCATACTCCTTTCTCGCATCGGCATACTTTCCCGCACTGAAGAGAGCATCCGCTTCCGCGATTTCTTTTTCAAAAAAGCCACTGAATTTTTTTAGGAGGGCATCATCCGTTTTGAAATCGATTTTATTGAGATTTACACCTTCTACTTTAGAAAAACTGATGGGGGTTATTTGTATTTCTGATTGAAAGGCAACACTTTTGTTGATGGTATAACCTTTGTCCATGCACTTCAGGGTCAATTCCCTTATATAATGGCTGTACTGGCTTTCGGGAAAGCTCTCTTCTACTATCCCTTTTGTTTCCAATCGGAGGGTTTTCTTATCCCTAGAGAGGCTTGTGAGAGATACCTGAATGGTATTGTTTTTGCTGACAGAGACCTTTCCATAAATAATTTCATCTGCATCCACCATCTCGGCTATCTGACGGAGACAGGAATCGGCATCACAACTGTTCTTTTGCAATTCGGCCGCCTTTTTATACATCACGGAAATGTCTTCATCCGAAACAATTTGGTAATCTTTCTGGTATTTCTCGAGAAGTGCAAGTTTGATTCTGCTCACGATTGTACTACTGATGCTTTCGGGAACACTGCCCTGCGGAATGACTTTGGATACATAAAGTTTTTTCTTTTCAGCGGCTGAGAGACCGATTGTAAAAAGTAATATGATAAAAAGAAGTTTTTTCATGTTGAACTCTCCAATTAAAAGGACAATTTTTAAATAAGTGGGTAGGAATCTACACTGAGAGTGATGGAAGACTGCCCTACTATCGACATTTTTTTATCTAAAAAGGAAAGTCCACCCAAAAAGAACCTTTATGGTATGGAGTTGAAATACCTGAAACTCAAAATCTATTTTTAAACTTTCTATAGAATTCATAAATATTCTTGACATATAATTTTTCTAAAATACTCTCACACTGTAAAAGACAAATCTGAAATAACTACAATTTCCATTTAATGATGGCAAAACACCTGTGTTTTAGACCTGACTTTTACAAAACAAAAAGCTAGCAGGCAAACATGAAATCTATTCTCTTCCTTCTATTTATCTCTTTTTTTGAGCTCTTTGCTGACAGACCCATGATTATTCTTGTTCATCCTTTTAAAAATAACGGGGATGCCAAGTATTCCTGGGTTTCTGCTGGACTATCAGAATCGGTAACCCATGATTTACGCAACTTAGATGGTGTTACCATCATCAGTCAGGAAGATCGACGCAGAGCACTGCAGGAATTGAAATACAAGCAATTGGTGGGAGAAACTGAAGAGGGAGTAGAAGTTGCCAATCTCATGGGCGCCGATGTCATCTTTACGGGAAGTTATTCTATAGTGGATGAAGAAACACGGGTCATGGCAAAGATCACCAAAGCCAATGATGGATCCCTACAAAAAAGCATCAAGCTCGATGGGAAGCTCTCGGATATTCACTCTCTTCAGGATCAGATTGTCATTGGCTTACTCAAAGAATCCGAGTCCATAAAAATATCAAATGTAATACCAAAGGTTCTCACCCGAGAAGAAACACAAAAATACCAGG
>CANGZW010000140.1 GCA_947458405.1 Leptospiraceae bacterium | reverse complement strand
TTCTTGTAACTTTTCATTTTGAAATTTAAATGAAATATTTAAAAAGCTCCTTATTGATAGAGATCTTAGTTTTAATTCTTCATACAAAGGAATCATTTGGTATTGCTTTTTAATATAAAAATAATGAATTGCTAAATCATAAAATCTTTCTATTTCTAAGTCATTTACTATATTAGAAAATACTATATATTTTATTATATTTTTATTTTCTGTGATATAGCTCTCGATTTTGCTAAAATCTTTTTTATTCAAATAATATTTTATAAGTAGATTATTTAATATAAAATTTTCATCATTTAAATTATTCTCTTTAATGGTAATTTTTAAATTTTCGATTTTATTAAATTCATCCTCTTTGTTTAAGTAAAAATAAGAATTTAATAGTAATCTTACTTTATCTATTGAACCAATCTTACTATCGTTAGAAATTTCATCAAAATTATAATTATCTTTATAATTAGAAAAATAGTAAATACTTAATTCATCATTCTTTCTCTCTTGAAATAAAATATATAATTTGAAATAAATATTTCCCAATAAATTTTTAAAAAATTTATTATTTTTATTAAATTCTATTTCACACAATTCACTTATTTTATCTATATTATTATTACTATTTTTTACATTTTGTAAACATATATCCAGATTTTTATTTTTATATTTTTTCAGGAAATTAATATTCATATAAAGTTTTTCTATATATAAATCTGAATTATCATTGATTAATAACAAATTATTTATGTTATCATACCGAATATTTAATTCTTCTGGGTAATCTGTTATTAGTGATGTATAAATAATATCTGATTTAGAATAGTAATTAAACTTATTATATAAAAATCCCAGAAGTCGTTTATCATTTAGTAAAATTTTATTTCCTAGACTCTTATTATCGAGAGCACTTTTTTTAAGAAATATTTCCCTCTCAGTGATAACTTCTATTGCTTTGTTTAAATCCTGTGTTTCAATATATACATCTAACTCATTCCCACTTGTCCATAAAAACTGCAAATCATTAGACAAAACTCCAGTAATATTAGAATCTCCAATTGTCCTTAGATTTTCTGGAAGTAACACATTCCAAATAGATTTGGTCTCTACAGAAATTTTAAATTTATCCTCTGAATTATATTCTTTTCTCGCTAGTTGGATATAGTGAAGGGATAATCTATATTCTTTATTTTTTAAATAATTATAACTTAATGAATTATATAAACTTAATGTAGGTATAAATTGATTATCTATATTTAAAGCCAAGGATTTTTTAAAATACTTTATCGCATTTTCATAGTCATACAGTTCTGTAAAAGTAAGACCCAAGAGTGAATAAATAATAGTTAATTTTTCATCTTTATTATTTCTATTAGTTTCATAATTTTCATATATGTTTATTAGTTTAATTAATTCATTTTTTGCATTTTCAAATTCAGAATTATAAATTAAAGACCTAGAAAAATTATAACGAAATATCGCTTCTTGTTTATAATTATTAAATTGAACTTCTTTGATTATATTCTTAGATAAATCATTTACTTTTTTAAAGTTTTCATTTGCTTTTTGGTAATTATTTAAATAGAGATATGTGTTTGCTAAATTTAAGTGTATATCAGACTCAACTTTTTCATTTATATCTTTGCCTAAAAAGGTTAGAATTTGTTTATATAAGTCTATATTCTTTTCTATATTTTTACCTGGGAAATATTTTTCATATAAATCTGTAAAAAACTCTCCTTCAGTTTCTTCATCATTCATTTTTCTTTGCTTAGATAAATCTATGTATTGATACAAGTATCCCAATAGCTGATAGGCATCTGAATACTCCTGGTTTGCAAAAATAATCCATTTTAATTCATATTCTGCAATTTTTAATCCTTCTAATATTTTTTCTTTATTATTATAATTTAACTTACCTTTATTTCTGTAGTATTCATCATAAACTATAAATTTTTCTATTTGATAGTACGCATAACCATACAGGGATGCAAGATATAGTATAGGTCTCGATCTAGGTCTGGCTAGATTAAAATGTTGTTCTATTAATTTTAGGGCATCATCGGGTTTTCCTGATTTACCTAGAATATAATCAGTATTTATATCAATTTTAATATTATTTTTTATATTCTTTGTTAATCTATTTTCAGGAATATAAGATGATAAATTATTAAGTGTCCCTGAGATATTTATTTTATCGTCAGACAATATATTAATTTTATTTAAGATAGAATCCTTTTCTTCTTCAGCCTGCTTCTTTGCATAAACTATTATAGAATCGACCATTTTTTTATAGTAATATGCTCCTAACTCTTTGTAGATAGTATTAACGTGTATATTCTTTTCCTTAAGGAGATACATATTTTCTGTATTATAAAAGAAATTTAATGCGGACTCTCTTAGCTTTCCCATACTTTCATATTCTCTAGCTTTAATTTCAAAATATCGAAAGTTCTTTTCTACTTCAGATTTATCTATGTAAACTTTTAAATTTCCGTCATATCCTTGAAAAAAAATTTTCAATTCTTCAAAAAATCCATTCACATTTCCCATACTTTCATAATTTTTTGCTTTTAGTAAATGAACTTTGAGACAAACTCTATCATCTTCACATGGCATTTTTTGCTTACATCCGGGAGTAAAGGCACATACAGGGTCTATTACCGGTATGGGTTTTGTAATTTCATTTAACAATAAATTACTACTCTGAAAGTCTTTTATTTCTGATAAAGATTCTGCTTTGATGTAAGACACCAAACTGAATAACTCAAATGATCTTTCTTTTAAATTATTTTGTTCAATAATTTCGTCACAATGCTTTATTTTCTGACTGGAATTTTTTAATAATTTTATATCATTTTCTATATCAACTAAAGCCTGAACTTTGTCTTCTAACAAAATTTCATCATCTATCAAATTAATATATATTTCAGGAAACTTTTTAGAGTTTGAGGTAAATACTATATCACCCATTTTTAATTTTACATAATTAGAATTATAATAATCCGGAATCTCATCTAAAATTATATTATATATTCTAATTGAATCAGATATATTATTTGTTTTGAATTTCATATCTGCGTATAACTCTAAGAAAGATCCATAAGTTTGTTTACTATTTTTTAATTTAATAAATTCTTGATTTATAATTTCCAATTCTTTTATAAATGATTTACCTGTGGTATTAAATTTAAAAGAATACGCCAATGCTTGTTTATATAGATTATAAGAATTTTTTGAATTATCAGCAAAGGATTTTGATAATTCATCATTTAGTTCTTTACTCATTCTTCTATTTGATAAATATTCTAATTTCAAACTTTCTACTTTTGCTAAAAAAATATCTATTAGCTCATGATTATAAAAATATAAACTCATCGAATCTTTAGCTAATTGAAATAATACATCTTTTTCAGATTTTAGATATTCGCGTATTAATAGGTATTGTTTTTGTGGAGTTGATTTTTGAGGTATAAATCCATTTAACGGAATAAAATATATGTTTATAGCATTGTATATAGATGCAGAATAAACGATTGATCCTTCATTAAAATTTGAGTATTTAGAATCAAAAGAAGAGTAGGAATTTGGAGTTAATACAAATTCCTTATCTGTTTCTATATTTTTTTTAACTATTCTACTAATATCTTTTTCATCGATGATTCCATCCTTGTTTGAGTCTTCTCTAATACATGAAAAATATATAAAATCATTTTCTTTGGAGAAAGTAGGGGAGAAATCAAGATTGTTATCTTTTGTAACATATTTTTCTTCCCCTGATTTTATATTCAGAATAACAATATCCCCATTTTTGTTATTTTTGTATGATACAAAAGTTATTTTTGAACCATCCAATGAAAATGAAGGAGAGCTAGCTCCTCCCTCAGAAATTCTATATATAATTTCAGGATTTTTTATATCCATTATTAAAACATTCGTTTCATTAGGAGTTAATCGATTACTTGTAAAAATGACTTGTTTACCATCCGGGGAAAAAGAAGGATCGGTATCTATATATCTATCCTTACTATCTTTATTAGTTAAATTAATTTTATTTTCTAGTGTAGTACGCTTCCCTTCCAAATTATCTTTTATTATTAATTCTGAATTTATTTTTGCTATAATTAAATCTCCATTACTATCCTCTTCTTCACTTACATATACTATTGATTCCCCATCTGGACTAATGGAAGGTTTATATTCTGCGGAGGGATGATCGGTTATTGGTACTACAATTGAGCTTTTTAAATCCCTCAACCAAATATCATAACTACCTTTATTGTCAGTAGAAAAATATAAATATTTACCATCCTTGGATGTGGAATTGTGTATATTATTTCCTTTTTGAACTGTTAATGGAAAAGGCTTATCGTTTTCAGGGGTAAAGTAATTTTCAGAGATATTCTTATAATCAAATTCAATTTCTTTAAGATTATTTTTTCTTTGGATTAAAGTATTGCAATATATGAAATTGATTAATATTAAATAAATGAAACTCTTTCTTATATTTATTATCCTATTTAGAAAAAAGACCATTTTGAAATTATTCTGTTTTAAATAAAATTAGTTTTATTAATTTATATAATCCAATAAAAAAATTTTCGTTCATTATTTTTCTATATTTTTTTAAATGTTACTTAAAATCAACTTGAAAAGATAAATCTCTTATTTATTATATTTACAAAGGCATTATGTTTTTATTTATTTTTATTTTTATAATTAGTGTAACTATCAATGGAACTTCCGCTATTTCTGATTACTTACTTTTCAGTGCAGAAAAAGGACATATTCAAAATGTCAAAAAAGCACTCCTGACGGGCGCGGATATCAACTCAAAAGACTACTTTGGAAAAACTCCATTGATACTAGCGGCTTCCCGGGGGGATTTTGAATTGGTCCATCTATTATTCAAGTATGGAGCCTCTGCAACTATGAATACAAAAGATAGATATGGGAAAAGTGCTCTAGATTATGCAAAAGAAAATGGACACGAAAAAATAATCCTAATATTAAAAGATTATGGTGCCAAAGATTGAAGATTAAATTAATTTTATTATTTATTCTTATTTTTACAAATTCTTGCAGTATTTTTCAAACGATTCTTTCTAATTCTAAATCAATTCATATTGAAAAATTTAATCTAAAAAGTATCTCCCTTAAGGATATGAATTTTATAGGTTCTGTTAAAATTAAAAATCCTTATCCAGTCACAGTCCCATCCTCAGATTTAAAAGTAAAAGTTTTTATAGAAAATATAAATATCTCTAATATTAGAATCAATATAAAACAAATAGAAGAAAGTTCCTTTCAAAAAGGTGAATTTGAAATTTTAATTCCTTACCAAGAATTGATCCCTATTATTAAAAAAATTCCTGATAAAAATTATTTTACCATTCGATTGGATGGCTTATTACAGATACCCATTCCTAAAGCATACCGTATCACGTCTTCAGAATTTATAGATTTTAATTTTACAGAATCAAAAAATATTCCTATATTTATCCCATTAATTTCGATTGAAAATTTTAAAATCAATGAAAATTCTCTATTATCTACGCTTTCGGGAGTAGGAAGTAATATTCTCTCTGGAAATAATCCTTTGAATAACACATCAATTCAACTTGATTTTGATTTATTGATTAATAATTCCTATGCTTCCAAATTTAAAATAAAAAAATTAAATTATAATTTAATCCTATCAGATAAATCCTTTATTTCATCTTCCTCATCTGATGTTTTAAACAATGGAGTCGATTCCCGCCTTCATATCAATTCAAAAATAGAATCTGCTTCTATTACAAAGTCTGCAATTGAATTTATAAAAAGAAAGTCAACAAGTTACAAATTAACTTCCCAGGGAAATTTGAATTTTAAGGACTTAGATGAAAATGTGGAATATTTGTTTGAAAAAGAAGGAATTTTGTCCTGGTAATAGATACTAACGACTGTATCTTACAATTTCATCCTTTTCGGTATCTTTAAAGTTATCATCATCATCCTTTAGGGAATATCCTTCATCGGGTACTACATCAAAATAGACACTATCAATAAGTTCTCCCTCAAAAGAGATTTTCATAACATAATGACCGATATCTAGATTTTTGAATTTATCTTGTAATACTGTACTGTCGGTATTCATAAATTTCTTTTTTAAATCAATTTCGACAAAACCTAGGGATTCCTTTTCGAGACTCACGCTAAACTCATCCTTAGAACTATAGGGTGCGAGAGGGTTTTGAGCAAAACGGAATACGTAATGAATGGTATCCTTAGGAGAAAAGATAATTTTCTCTTTCATCATTTTGTACTCATTTACTTTTTCTAGGTCTAATTCCAAATCCGTTTTACCGGCATCTTGAGTGACAGCAAAACCAAATTCTCCTGCTTGATCTCCACAGGAATTTATAAATATTATAAATAATAAAAACAGAAATTTAATATAAGTCTTTTGCAACATCAGTTTAAACATCGGTAATTTTTCAAAATTCTCTATCGTTTTTCTCCTTTTCTGGGGGAAGAACCTTAACTTTGTCAGTAATGTCGATCTCAACAGGATTTTGACGGGATTGAGTGGGAGGATATTCTCCGGAGATTCGATAAAATTTAACCTTAAAGAAAGTTTTGATTAGTTTTATCAAAAAATAGGACAAGAAGAATAATAATATTATCTTTGTCATAAGACTATCTTTCCTCAAAAATTGATTCAGTCAATATGTTAAAAAAGAAGAATTATTTTTATTTCTTTCCAAATCACAAATAAACATTTTTTATTCAATATTTCTATTAATATATAAATTTCAGTTGCATAAAGTCAATAGGATAGTGTACCTTTTACAAACTGGATCAGGAGAGCAAAAATGGTTATTGAAAATTCACACGACAAACTCTGGGCTATGTTGGCGGCAGACCGACAGATTAGCCAGGAAATTATGCAAAATAAAATTGCCCATCACCTGGAATATACACTTGGAAAACACAAGAATAATACCACAGAAGAAGATATTTACAAAGCCCTCAGCTTTGCGGTGAGAGATCTCATTATTGATAGATTTAATGATACACAAGAAACCTATAGAAATAAAAATCCTAAAAGGGTTTATTATCTCTCTTTAGAGTTTTTATTAGGAAGAACGCTTACCAACTCCATCACAAATTTGGGAATTTTTGATATTATGAGAAATGCCCTGGAAACATTTGGATATGACATTAATAAAATTGAAGAATATGAACATGATGCCGGTCTGGGAAATGGTGGTTTGGGCAGATTAGCCGCCTGTTTTATGGACTCACTCTCTACCCTGGAGATTCCCGGGTTTGGGTATGGACTTAGATATGAGTACGGCATTTTCAATCAAATGATTGAGGGTGGGTATCAAATTGAAAAACCAGACCATTGGTTAAGTGAGGGTAACCCCTGGGAACTGCACAGAGTGGAAGTTATCTACCCAATATTTTTCGGAGGACGTGTTGAGAATAAGGTAAGCCCCACAGGTAGAATTGTCTCTGTTTGGATACCTAACGAATCGGTTTTAGCCGTAGCCTATGATTACCCCGTTCCAGGATACAATACCACCACAACTAATAATTTAAGACTCTGGTCAGCTAGATCTTCCGAAGAATTTAATTTTGATTATTTTAATCACGGTGACTACTTAAAAGCAGTGGAGGATAAGCAAAAATCAGAAAATATTTCCAAAGTTCTATACCCCAATGACAAAACCGAACAGGGAAAAATTCTCCGCCTAAAACAACAATACCTAATGGTATCAGCCGCATTACAGGATATTATTCATAGATATAAGAGAGATCAAAAAACTTTTGATGCCTTACCTGAAAAGGTTGCCATACAATTAAATGATACCCATCCCAGTATAGCAATTCCTGAATTAATGCACATTTTAGTTGATCTAGAACATCTTGAATGGGATAATGCATGGGAAATTTGTATCAAAGTATTTGCTTATACTAACCATACCGTATTACCCGAGGCATTGGAAACTTGGAATGTATCCCTTATTGAATCCCTTCTTCCCCGCCACATGCAAATAATTTATGAAATCAATCGAAGATTTATAGATGAAGCCAAAAAGAATCACAATCTTAGCGATGGTGACATTTCACAAATGTCTATAATTCAAGAGGGCAATGATAAAAAAGTTAGAATGGCAAATCTTTCTATAATTGGAAGTCATAGTATCAATGGTGTTGCCGCCTTGCATACCGAGCTATTAAAAACCCTTGTATTTCCTGGTTTTTATAAGTATACTCCCCATAAGTTTAACAATAAAACAAATGGTATTACACATAGAAGATTTTTGATTAAAGCCAATCCAAAATTAACATCTC
>CANGZW010000139.1 GCA_947458405.1 Leptospiraceae bacterium | reverse complement strand
GGATCTTTGATTCCCCCATTGATTTCGATATTCAAGTGGGGAAAATCTTTTTTTAATGCAAATACATCTTCGTATCGCAGAGGAGGAATTGTTCGGTTTTCGGAGGGAGAAAGTCCTTTTAATATAGCAATTCTAGCATGAACAATAAACTTATCACAACCTGCCTCGGAGACAATTTTTACAAAATTCCTAAGATCTTCGTATTTATCGAGTGTATCTATGCCTATTCTATGTTTTACAGTCACAGGAATTTTCACCCTAGATTTCATTTTAGAAATACAGGAGGCAACCAATTCAGGCTTTGCCATTAAGCAGGCTCCAAAATTCCCATTTTGAACTCTATCACTCGGACAGCCTACGTTTAAGTTGACCTCTGTGTATCCATAATTTTCTGCGATCACAGAGCATTCCGCCAGTTGATCGGGATTATCTCCTCCTAATTGTATTGCAAGGGGAAGCTCTACTTTAGAGTAAGACAAAAATCTATCTCTATCTCCGAGTAGTATAGCTGGAGTGGTTATCATTTCTGTATAGAGAAGAGTTTTTCTGGTAATTAATCTCATGAAAAATCTATAATGGCGATCCGTCCACTCCATCATAGGTGCAATACTAATTTTAGGTTGTGGAAAATTGGTAGTCATATAAATTTTTATATTTTTCGCCTTTTTTAATTAGCTCGTCATGAGTTCCGTTTTCAACTATCATACCATCTTCAATATAGTATATTCTATCCGCTATTTGAATTGTAGAAAGTCTATGGGCTATTATTAATGTAGTACGATTTTTATAAAGATGCTCAAGTGCGGTTTGAACCATTCTTTCTGATTCATTATCTAACGCGGAAGTGGCTTCATCTAAAATCAATATCTCAGGGTTTGCTAAGATTCCTCTTGCAATTGAAATTCTTTGGCGTTGTCCCCCTGAAAGCATGACTCCATTTTCCCCAATAGGTGTATCAAAACCACTCTCAAGAGAATTAATAAATTCTAATGCACAGGCATCCTCTGCCGCTTTCACCAATTGCTCTTGGGTATAATTTTTACCAAGAGTGATATTTTCTCTAACAGTTCCGTTAAACAAAAAAACTTCCTGGCTTACCACTCCAATTTTTGTTCTCAAGCCTTTTAAATCATAATCACGTATGTCAACTCCATCAAAATAGACAGCACCGGAAGACGGGTCAATCATACGACTGATTAAATCTTTTAGAGTAGATTTTCCTCCCCCGGAAGGACCTACAAATGCGATAGTTTCCCCTTTTTTAATATTGATTTCAAGATTTTGTAATGCAGGTTTCGATGTACCGGGATAAGTATAAGATACATTATCAATTTTAATTTCTTTTAATTTAGCTGGTAATGGCTTAGGATTAGTGATATTTTGTATCTCAGAATTTGAATCGAGTATTTCAAATACTCTCTCCCCAGCCGCTACAGCACTATTTACGAGATTTATCATCATACTCATCTGCTTAAGTGGTCGTATTACAAAAACAAGAGTCATAAAAAAAGCTAAAAACATCCCTTTTGAGAAGTTTTCACTAGCGATTAAATAAGCCCCAAAAGCCAATAGAACTGCAGCAATAATTGAGCCAAATAATTCTATTATGGAAGGACCTACCTGATGATAAAAGTGACCCTGAAAAGTTTTTTCCATTAACTCTTGGTTAATTCCACCAAATTTAGAAGACTCTCTTTTCTCCATCCCAAATGCACGTATTACGCGTATTCCAGCAATCATTTCTTGTAAATGTCCATTTAGTGCTGAAAGTCTTTCTTGTTGATTTTTAGTGGCTTTCCGAATTTTTTCCGTAAACCCTGAGATCGGTCCCATAATAACTGGTATTACAAAAAATACCAAAAAAAACATTTTCCAGCTCAAAAATAATAATAAAAGCAGATGTGTTACAATATAAAAGAAATCTAAAATTGCATCTTTTAAATCTCCTGATATTACCTTTCCTAATGAATCTACATCATTTATGATCCTACTCATTAAAATTCCAGTTTTTTCTTTAACAAAAAAATCTAAGGGCAATGTCTGAACTTTTTTATAAATCTCAAGACGAAGATCTCGAATAGCCATAGAGCCTGTTGAATTAATAAAATAAATCGCACCCGCAAGACAGATTAGCTTTAAGATATATATCGGAAATACAAGACTTACAAAAAGAAATACGATTTCATCTGCCCCTAGAGATGCAAAATGAGAATTTATTTTAGTTTTATAATCTGCTATCTTCCACTCAATTTTATCTATTGTATTTAATTTCTCACCGGCTGTTCTCTTGTTTATAATTTGCAAGTCTCTTTTGGTCATTGAAATTTGGAATCGATAACTACTGGAATTCCCCATGGAATCAAAGATTGGAACCATACTCGATAGAGAGACTCCGTTAAAAAGGGCCACAAAAAAAGATAAAATAATACCTGCAAATAATCTTCCCTTATAATGGAAGGAATAAGTTAAGAGTCTTCTGAATATTTTCACTATTTCTACAATTCTTGCTTTTTCTTCTGGACGCAACCCATAAAATCTTGAATTTTGAGCGCAGAATGCAAAAAATAATTGAGACAGACTTTGGAAAAATTGAAATTTCCATTTTCGGAAAACGGGAACTAAGTAACATTAACTTCAATAGTGACAATGCTTCTCTTCTTATTTCCAAAAGACTTTCCGAGCTTTTGAATACTTCCGAATCAAATATTTATGGACTTAAACAAGTTCATGGAATAGATTTTTTTTTGGCAGAAGATTCTCCTCTGGTTTCAACGGGCGATGGACTTTGGACTCAAGGAAAAGAAAAAATTTTATATGTAAAGACAGCAGATTGCATGCCTATATTTTTTTGGTCAACGAATAAGTTATTGTTTGGAGTTCTTCATTCCGGATGGAAAGGTACTCGAGATGGTATTACCCAAAAAATGATAAATGCACTCAAAACTCAATATCCTGAAATTGAACTCAATTTTTATTTAGGACCCTGCATTAGGCAAAATGAATATGAAATAAAAGAAGATGTATCTATTTATTTTGACAATAGAAGTCTTAAATTTATTAATGATAAGATTTATTTGGGTCTGGAAAATGTAATTTCTTTTATTATAAAAGAAAATAATTTTACATTAGAGGATTGTAATATATCTACTCTATCCCATCCCGATTATTTTAGCCATAGAGGCAAAGATATCGGGAGGAATTTAAATGTGATACGATTTTTGAATTAAGGCATATCCGTGAGTCCACCGGCATTGGTAACTTTTTTATAACCGGCAGATTCCAGCATTTGCTTTGCTGACCCTGCCCTACCACCTGACCTGCAATAGAGAATGATTTCTCTGTCTTTATTATTTCCAAATTCAGAAATTCTTCTCTGTACTTCATCCACGGGAATATTGAGAGCTCCGTTGTAATGTTCACCAGAAAATTCTCCCACAGTACGAACATCTACTACCAATGCTCCATTTTTTATTTTTTCTTTAACATCATTTTTATCAGCCATAAGTGACCCACCTGTAAACATTTTAAATACTATAAGAGCTATAACTATCCCTATAATTATATATCCAAGTTTCATTTATTCTACCTTTTTTGTGCTTATTTTCAAAGGCAAATATAATGGACAAAAACCAATGGAAGATGTCAATATAAACACCGCTCCCAGTCCTAATATAACATACCCGAGAGTCCCTTCTATAATTCCCATTCCATAAAGAGCTCCCCCCAAAATAGCTAAACCAACCCTTAATCCCCGATCTACAATTCCCATGTTTAATTTCATTTTTTGCTCCTAAATATACATTATTTTAAAAGTATATCCTTGTCAAGTATATACCATACGGGGTATGTTATTTATTTGAAAAAATTTTTCAGAGTTACAAACCTTTTCTCCGAAATTTTAAGCTATTGTATCCTGTGCAACTCCTAAACGACAGACAACTCTTGAATTTCTAAGCTCATATTATTTCGTGCTTTTACTTCATATTGATCTTGAAATTCAGTTGTATAGAAAAGTTTATCTCTTTTGAGAAAATTAGATAGTATTTCAATTCTCTTTTCAGAATAATCTTTTTGCTCAACAAAACTATACTCTTTCCTGATATTTTTACAATATTTATTGTAAATTTCAGAATCTTTTCCTAATATTGCTAAATCCAGATCCAAAAATATTTTACATATTCCATTATCCAATATAGGACGATGTGATATAGTGCTAAGTATTAATTCACATATAATTTTGATTTGCTTTTCAGGAAAGTTCAATTTTTGTAATTCCGAAGCCGCTAAATCTGCACTATCAATTTCATTTGAATTTAAGCCTGGAGTATATACAGCATCATGAAACCAAGTAGCTAAAAATAAACACCTATATATACTATCTTTATCTAATTCCATTTCTGAGTATGTTTTACCTAAAAGCCCATCCATTGTATATCTTTCCCATTTTGAATCCAAATCACTGATTATACTGTTTATATGATCCAAAGAATGATAAAATCTATTTTCAAATGTGTATATATTTTCTAATTTAATATAAAGCTCTTCTATAAGTTTTTTTTCATTTGAAATATTATTTAGAATTGATTTAAATTTATTTTTCATAATATAACTTATTTTTTAATACGAATCAATTGTGATACCTGTCTCGCTTTATCTCTAGCTTCATCGATTGTATCTCCCAAAGCCAATGCAACACCCATTCTTCTCTTGCCTTTAATTTCAGGCTTTCCGAAAAGTCTTAAGGCAGTATCAGGAATCGACAAAGCTACATTCAAATTTTCAAATATAGGCTCTTTATAATCTCCTTCTAATAGTATTGCAGAGGATGCACTGCAACCATAAGTTCTAATTGTGGGCATAGAAAGACCAAGAATGGCTCTAATGTGTAAAGAAAATTCTGAATGATTTGAGGAAATCAAAGTAACCATTCCCGTATCATGGGGACGGGGAGATACTTCGCTAAATAGCACTGTATCACCTTTTACAAATAATTCTACACCAAAAATTCCATACCCTCCGAGAGCGGTTGTGATTGTTTCTGCTATATTTTTGGCTGAGGCAAGGGCTTTTTCACTCATAGGTTGGGGAGTCCAGGATTCTACATAGTCACCTTGAATCTGGAGATGTCCAATTGGGTCTAGAAAAGAAGTTCCCCCCACATGACGAATTGTAAGAAGGGTAATTTCATAATCAAAATCAATAAACTCTTCAATTATCATTCTTCCCCTACCTGCTCTTCCTCCTGTTTGGCCATAAATCCACGCATTTTCAATAGAGGCTTCATCCTTGATTAGAGTTTGTCCTTTCCCGGAGGAACTCATGATTGGTTTTGTAACACAGGGAAAGCCCATCCGTACAACTTTTTGTCTGAATTCATCTAACTCATCTGCAAATTCAAATTTAGATGTTTTTAGTCCGAGCTCTTTGGAAGCAAACGTTCTAATGCCTTCTCTGTTCATTGTAAGCTTTACAGCTTTGGCACTCGGAACAATATTAAATCCATCTTTCTCAAGAAGAACTAGAGTTTCTGTAGAAATTGCTTCAATTTCAGGTACAACAAAATCGGGATCAAAATCTCTGATTACTCGCTCCAATTCCTCAGGATTTAACATATCCACCACCATGGATTCATGGGCTACCTGCATGGCAGGAGCATCGGGATAACGATCAATTGCCATCACATGAAGGCCAAATCTTTGTGCCTCAATAGCCACTTCCTTTCCGAGTTCACCCGATCCCAAAAGTATTAGTTTTGTTGCTGTCTTACTGAGTGGTGTGCCAATTGATACCATTGAATCCTCCCTTTTATGTGTTTTTAAACTGTAATTACAGGGGATTATTTTTGAAACAAAATTCTTTAAATTATCAAAGACATTGAGTATGATATTTGTGATTTTTTTTTAATATGATTCTAAAAAATTTAATTTTGAGATTTGATTTTAAGTGACTTCAGGCTTTTATAAGAGGGACATAAATAATAGTTATAGTTTTTTTTGAAAGATATTAATATTTAATAAATTAATCGAATATTCTAAGAATTAAGAAAAATTCTTGAAATTCTTTAGTTATACTATCAATTAGTTATCTTTAGAGAGCATAGCATTTGCTTTTTATATTTTAAAAGGGGTTTAAAATTGCTAAAAAAAATATTTCCAGTTTCGTTCTCCAAACTTCCTCTGACCATTAAAATCATAGGTCTTTTCTATTTACTCACACCAGCATTTAGTTATATTTGGACAGCCTATGCTCAGGGAATTCCGTTTTGGGAATTTGGAACTCTCTTGAGGCTATTCTCTGTACCTGCACTCCTCTTAAATTTCATCGGATTGAGTCTTGGTATTGGGATTCTGGGAGTAAAAAGATGGGGATATTTTTTATTTCTTGGATTTAATCTTTATCTGGTCGGTCATGGACTCCATTTGATATATTCCGGTGGATTTACCAAACAACTTATCTGGAATTTATTTATAACCCTCCTACCTTTTGTACTAAATATGTACTTTTTAAATAAGGAAATTTCAACACCTTATTTAACATTAATTCCCCGTGGTTTCCGTAAAAAGTGGAGAATTGAAATTCCTATCCATGGAACAATCAAAGTTAACGAGAAAGACTCCTTTTCTATGAAAACTATGGATATCTCCCCTACTGGATTTCTTGCCAGCGTAGAGGGAAATATTGAAACAGGAACAAGAGTAACAGTGAGTATGAAGCTTGATAATCAGTGGGATGCTCCCGCAGAAATGATGAGAGAAGAAGATGGGAACTTTGGATTTAAGTTCTTATATTTACCCGGGGATAAATTATTCAATGATCTTGATAAATTCTTATCTACTAAACTACTTCCTAGATTTTCAACTAAACTTCCCGTAGAATTAAATTTAGATTCCGAAACTGAAAATACTGAAATTTTAAACATATCTGAAAAAGGTTTTTATTTTACGAGCAATAAGGCTTACACTGTAGGTCAATTTCCTAACTATAAATTTTCTCTTTATGGCATTGTATTTACGGGAAAAGGAAAGATTAGTTGGGAAAATAAAAATGGTAGTTTTGAAAAACCTCCAGGATTTGGAATATCTTTTGAAGAGCCTAAGTATTATACACTATATAAAATAGTAGTATATGTTTATTCAATATTACATACAATTAATGTAAGGGATAGATAAAAATTTAATGGATTGTATTACTTTTTTCTAAATTTTCTGAAAAAGAGAAAAGTAGTACATTTAAATTATTCTACAGCTCCCGCTAGTAAAAGTAAATAGTATGCTCCCTCATTCCCTGAGACTCTAGAAATATAAAGAGGAGTCTCTCCTTTATTATTTTTCAAAGAAAGATTTGGCTTTGATAGAATGATATTGTAAATCATCTCTGAATCCCCAAATTCTGCCGCTAAATGTAAAATTGTATTACCAGAATTATCTATTTCATTTAAAATCGAATTCCACTCTAAAAACTTTTTCAATACTTTGGTTTTTCCCATCCTTGCCGCTAAGTGAAATGGATATTGACCTTCTGAATTTTTAGTCATTTGAATTGAAAAATTTTTGAGGTATTCGATTGATTCTGGATTATTTAAAATAGCAAGTTTATGAAAAATTGTATTACTTTTTTCATCTTTTGAATTAACATTAAAACCCAAACTCACCAAATAACTCAAATTATTAGGAGAAAATTGTGCACATTTTTGAAGTAAAAAAGATTCTTCTGACTCTCTTAGATTAGTAGGTTTACTGGGGAGTATCTTTTCGAGAATTTCCAATGAATCACTCTCAATAGCTTTTTGTTGAGTTGCTATTTTTATTTTATTTAAGTCAAAAAATGAAGGATGTTTTTCATAAAAATATTTAATAATTTCTCTTCTCTTTTTTAAGATAGAATGATCTAAAAGGGAATTATTAAATCTATCTTTTTTATCAATTATACTTGGATTTTTCAATAATATTTTCTGTAAAAGATCTTTAAAATTTGAACGAATAGAAAGTATTGCAAGATTATATCCATTTATATCCGACCAATTATAGTCATTTTCAAAATTTAATAAATACACAGAAGACTTCTCCGCTCTTTTTTCAATACAATATGCTAAAAGGGTTAATCCTTTGGTATTTTTTACTTTTAAATTTTCACTACTCAAATTGATTGTTTCAAATTTTTTAACTTCATCCTTAATACAATATTGAAAAAAATGAAGATCATCTTTTTCTTTTGAGTTCAATGAAGTAATAAATAAAAAGGAAATTATTATAATATAATTTATAATTAAATTTTTTTTCATATTATATATTACTGTAACTTTAGTAAATTAATTATTATAAATAACTAATTAGAACTCTTTTTTAGGGCTTCATCCTTTTGAGTTTCAAGAATTTTTAATTGTTCTTTTGCACCATCTAAAATTTTATCAAATTGAATTTGATTATCCTTATTGAAGGAGTTATCTTCCTTCTGAGCATCTATCAAATATTCTATAATCTCCACTCTATCATTTAATACTTTTTCCTGTGCTCCATAATAATAAATAACATCATTTTGAGATGCTTTGCTACTTTGAAGAGCCATTGCAATTCTAGCCATTTCCTTAGAAGCATTATCTCT
>CANGZW010000138.1 GCA_947458405.1 Leptospiraceae bacterium | reverse complement strand
TTTTTCAATATTTAGTTTTCCAAATTCAAAATTTTTAATACTATCGCCTTTTAAGGCATTGGCGACAAATTTTCCCCATATAGGTGTGGCAACAACTCCTCCTGACATACCCCTGCCCAAAGAAAGTGTACCAATGTCATACCCCAACCATACACTGGCAACCAATTCGGGAGTATAGCCCACAAACCATGCATCTCTAAAATTATTTGTTGTTCCCGTTTTTCCTGCCACAGGTCGATTGACTCCATTGTTAATTACAGCCCTACCCGTTCCTTTTTTTATAACATCTTCCATCATAGATGTAATGATAAAACTGGCTTCTTTTGTGAGAAGTTGGCGGGGGAGTTTTTTTGAATTTTCTTCTTCAAAATTGGCAACCATGTTTCCATCCTTGTCCTTCACATAAAGAATGGCGATGGGATTGACCTCCATTCCCTGAGAATCAAAAGCGGCATACGCCCTAGTCAACTCATAGGGTGTCACTTCAAAGGTGCCTAAGGCTACTGAGTAATTTTTAGGAATCTCTCGATTGGATTGTAAAAGCTCGGTTAAGGGAGGAAGTAAGTTGGTAAGTCCGATATCATCTACCACACGTATGGCAACAGAGTTTTTACTACTCTCCAGGGCAGAACGAAGTCGCATAAATCCAGAATACTCCTGGCTATAATTTTCCGGAGACCACTCATCCCCATCCTCCAATAAGAAATTAAGGGGGGAGTCCATAAATTGTGTGGCGGCAGTTATATTTTTTCCGGGGCTTGGATTTTTACCATAAAAATCAATTGTGGTGGCATATACCAATGGTTTAAACGAGCTCCCGGGTTGTCTGAATGCTTGGAAAGAGCGAATTTGTTGGTTATCCGAACGAAATCCCGACCCACCCACAATGGCTGTTATATGTCCATTAAAAGGTCTCATGCTCAAAATACTTCCCTCCACAGGAAGCAAATGATCCTGAGTAATTTGCTTGGTATAATTTTCTTCTAAGATTGCACCGACAGAATCATAACCCGTAGTAAAATTTAAGGTAGAAACTATATCCCTATACTCCTCTTGGTATACATTTCGAAAACTCCTTTCATCCTTAGAAATTTTATACTTAAAATCACTCAAGTCATGGATATCGGCTATGATTTCAAATAAGGGGCCATAGGTATCATCAAATACATCAAAATCTCGAAATGCTCTCTGATTTGACACCTTGGTTTGGTTCTCTAAACCTTCCTGTAATGCTTTTTCTGCCGCTATCTGGTGTTTGATTTCTAAAGTTGAGTAAACTTTTAATCCCCCATTGTAAATCTCATCATTTGTAAATTTTTTAGAGAGAAGTCTTCTTACATATTCTGTGTAATACGGGAAGCGATTTAATCTATCAGCATAGGCTGAATCATTGGGAGAGCGATTGAGAGTAAAATAATAATCAGAAAACTTTTTGTACTCCTCTTCCGCAAATGATTTCTCAATTTTACCATCTTCGATTAACTTCATAAAATTAATTCTAACCTTACTAGAAGAAATGTTAGGATTTACCAAAGGACTAAATTCCCTTGGTCGGGTTGTAAGACTGGCAAGCATTGCCGCTTCCCCCCAGCTCAATTCACTCACTTCTTTTCGAAAATAAAATCTTGCCGCGGCTCCAATCCCAAGAGTTCCATGTCCGAGGGGAATCTCATTGAGATACATCTCTAAAATGGAATCCTTTGAAAACTTAAACTCCATCATTACAGCTAGATAAGCCTCTCTGGCCTTTCTTATAAAAGATTTATCATTGGTTAAAAATTTCAATCTGGCAGTTTGCTGTGTAATTGTGGAAGCACCTTCTTTGATTCTACCTGCAATTACATTGACAACAGCCGCCCTTGCAATCCCCCGAAGATCCAGTCCGAAGTGTTTATAAAAATCATCATCTTCAGAGGATAAAAAAGCCTGTACTACCTTATGTTTACTCTCTCCGTTTTCTTTTTCATTTTCGAGAGTTTTTAAATCTATGAAAACTTTTGAAAATTGATAAAATTCGGCTACAGGCTCATACTGACCGGCCTGATTGATTCCATAGAGGGTAGAAGGGCTCTGGTATAACTCTGCTTCTGAAATTAATTTCCAATCATCAAATCTTGCAACTATTGCTATTATATTAAAAACGCCTATAAATAAAAGAAAACCAAATAGTCTTTTAGTTTCTCCACCTTTAGTAAATATATTTATAAATTTTATAAAAAATCCTATTAATATTTCCATTTGATAACCTAGAGGGGAGAAAACTCCTTCATAGTATGAACATCTTGAAATTTTATTCCGGTATCAAGATTATAACCATCATATTGTTTGAGTAGTACATCCTTATTCAAATCACCATTTACATATTCTGTTGACTGAGTTATAGCATTCATTGAATCAAGAGCAGAACGATTTACCAGATCTATAAAAGACTCTCTACTCATCTTAGAAGGAAGGGCGGGATAATACCAGGGTCTTTCTTCATTATTCATTATACGAATATCTATTTCTTTTTTGGCAGGTATTACAAGAACAGATGATTTGATTTTGTATAGTGTTACAAAATCAAGAGCCTTTAAAATTCCTCTCATAAATGTGCTTCTTGAATCTAATAGTTTATGAAATTGCATAAAACCTATAAAGGAATCATTAATTAAATCACCCGGAATAATTTTTTTCTCAGAGCCAAAATAATTTTTGTTAAATTCTTGGGGATAGGTTTTTTTTAGAGCTATCTGCCAAAATTCCCAAACTACCGGATCAATTTTTTCTTTATTATTCGGAAGTCGTATGTCAATATACTGATTAAAATGATATTTATAGGGACTCATTCCCCATCGAAAATTTAAGAGATAAGAGTCTAGTGCAAATTCGACCTTTAAGTGATTAATCTGAGCATTAGAGGAAATTTTAGGATCACTATTGTAGTAATCACCAGAAATATAAAATATGTAGGGGTGAGTAACTATATCAACACAGCAATGACAGATAAATCCATAGGTAAATGCCATTAATTTATTTTTAGTAATTCCCTCTTCTTTCTCCCGCAATTCATCCAAGAATGCAAGAATCAATCGGAATGGATTTTTATGATGATGCAAATCCCCCCAATACTGTGCCTTGGTAGATCGCTTAGGATCTAGAAAATGAAAATAATAAAAAATATCGGGTGCAACCGCACCAAAATTAGCATATTTATTGTATGACGGATCATTGAGGAGAGAAGCTATCTTTCTCTGTTCTTCCGAACCATGATCGAGATGCTTAAGAGTCTGAGCGAGAACTTCAATGTGGGTGATTTTTCCTGCCATAGAGTAGGAAGCAAACTTTTGCCCTATAATTCCAATTTTTGCGTTTCAAAAAATAAGGCAATTCTATTTTCGTACTCCTATGGAAATAGAAAACCTTCGTTTTTTAACAAAAGAGCAAGCCCTAGAGCTAGAAAGCCAGTTCGGAACTCCCATTTTCGTCTATTCTCAACAAGAAATAGAAAAAAGAGCGGATACAGCCCTTGCTTTTCCCCAAGCCTATGGGATAACAGTTCGTTATGCTATGAAAGCAAATCCTAATTCAACCATTCTTAAAATTTTGAAAAAGAAAGGAATAAAAATAGATGCCTCTTCTTATTATGAGGTAAAAAGAGCCTTAGGGGCAGGATTCAAACCCGAGGATATTTTATTAACCTCCCAAGAGCTTCCCTCAGAGGATCAATTTAAAGAAGTGATTTTAGGGGGGACTGATTTTAATGCCTGTTCTTTAAACCAATTGGAATTTTTTGGAAAATTATTTCCTTCCAGAAAGGTGTCCTTGAGATTCAACCCGGGTCTTGGATCGGGAGGTACGACAAAAACTAATGTAGGTGGTAATACAAGTTCATTTGGGATATGGTTTGAGCACACCAACGAAGTTAAGAAAATTTTAAAAAAGTATGATCTAAAAGTTAAGAGGGTTCACACCCACATTGGCTCGGGAAGTGATCCCGAAGTTTGGAAAGCAGTTGCCCGTTATACCCTGGAATACGCTGAAATTTTCCCCGAAGCTGAAATAGTCAATTTAGGGGGTGGGTATAAAGTGGGAAGGATGCTCGATGAAAAGAGTACTGACTTTCAAAAAATTGGAGAGCCCGTAAGACAACTATTTATAGAATTTTTTGAAAAACACGGAAGAAAACTCCATTTTGAAATAGAACCGGGAACTAGTTTGGTAGCTAATACAGGTGCAATTCTTTCAACCATCATGGATAAAGTTAGCACTGGTGAAAAAGGAAATACATTCTTAAAATTAAATACTGGAATGGATACTAACACCAGACCCTCCCTCTACGGATCGAGACACCCCTTAATCGTAGTACATAAATCAAAAGAATCTAAAAATACCGTAAAAGAGTTTGTGGTTGTAGGACATTGTTGTGAAAGTGGAGATTTATTTACTCAGGAATTTGGGGGAGAAATCTCTAAGAGAAAACTCGAAGACTGTGAAATAGGAGACCTTATGGTAATGGAAGGAACGGGAGCCTACTGTTCAGGAATGTCAACTAAAAATTATAATTCTTTTCCCGAAAGTGCTGAAGTTTTGATTGCAAATGATGGGAAGTTTCATCTCATTAGAAAAAGACAGGAATTAAGTCAAATCTTTCAAAATGAGTTGGATGTGGAGAGTATATTATGAAAAAAGTAATGAGTGTAGGACAATGCAATCCCGATCATTTTGCATTATCTGAATTTTTAAAAAGAAATTTTGAATGTGAAGTGATACGAATTGACTCCACAGAAGAGGCTTTAGAGAAATTGAAGTCAGAAAAAGTAGATTTGGTTTTAGTCAACAGAAAACTAGATATTGATTACACAGATGGAACAATCTTAATTGATAAAATGAAAGAGGATCAAAACTTCAATATAATACCAATTATGTTAGTTTCTAACTATCCTGAGTACCAACAAGAAGCAGTTTCCAAGGGGGCTTTGTGGGGAATTGGAAAGCAGGACTATCACAAAACCGAGTCAGTAGAAAAATTTAAAGATGTGTTAGAGAAAATTCCTTCTTAAGAAGGAATTTTTGAATAATCAACTACGCAGGATCCATCATCACAGGCATAGTCTTTCCTTCTGGGTAGATAGGGACGTACTACGGTAAAAAATTTATATCCAAAGTCCATGAGCTTTCTTGAATATTTTTTTTCTGCCAAAAAAATTAGAGGTTTAAAGATACCCATTATTTTCCAAATGGTCATAAAAGATTCCACCCCATCCAAAATTTTACCGTCTTTTGTGATACTATGAAACCTCTCTCTAACTTTCATGGGATTTAAACCATAGGACGAGGCAGAAAACAGGGGAAGGTTAATATCTATCCATTCGATTTTACTCTGAATGTCCCTTTTTTTATAAAAATTGATTTCATGATTACAAACAACACACCCACCATCATAAAAAACTTGCAGAGATTTTGTCGGTTCCATATTTCCTTCCAATGTCAAATGATACGATGCTTTTATTATATATTTACGGAAAAACTTTAAAATTGCAAGTAAAAAATAAGATTTTCACAAAAGTTTTGTCCAATGTTTATAAAAATAAATGAAATTATTTTAATTCTGTATATAAGGGTAATTGATATTTTCTCCATTTAATGAGCTCTTATCTAGGTTATATTCCCCTTTTTTTAGATAGAAATTCAAAATCAATCGATCTAATCCAATCATTTCTGCAGATTGAATGCCAACTAATTTTGATTCTTTTTTGTATAAAACTTCCATTTCTCCCTTGGAGCAGTGCATTTCGCTCGAATTTATAATTATATAATTAGCTCCTGTTAAATTTCCAATTTTACTCAATTCTTTGTTAGTTAAACCACTCATTTGGAGTTTCATTTCTTGTAAAAGATAGGAAAGCTGATTTCTCTCTATAATTTGGATCTTATCATTTTTTCCAAATTTTTTAAGGATGGATTGTTTCATTTCAAAATCAGTATCTGAAACTAATCTCTGAAAAAATTCATCAGTATAATTACATGTGTTATTTAAAAGTTCGGGTGGACTGATGATTAATAAATTTACAGCCTCTTTTTTGACTAAAATTTCAATTTTATCTTCATAAGTCTTAGGGGAAGAAATGTAATCCTTATATATAAACGTAGAACAATTAAGAAGAATGAACAAAATAAATATATTTCTCATGTAAATAACTTAAAAAATAAAATGATAATTAGCTACTATATTATTTATAAAAATGAATAGACATTCTTTTTAAATTAATTCTAATAAATTCTAATCTTAGGATAGATAAACAGGGATTTTATGAATATAGAAAATTTAGACATAATAGTTTTTGTAGCATATCTTTTTACTTTAATTTTATTGTCATATTTTGTATCACGTGAAGAAGGTGGAAAAGATAAAAGTGCGGAAGATTATTTTCTAGCAAGTAAGTCCCTCCCCTTTTGGGCTATTGGATCCTCATTGATTGCTGCGAATATTTCTGCTGAGCAAATTATTGGGATGAGTGGCTCGGGATATGCAATTGGTATGGCAATCGCCTCTTATGAGTGGATGAGTGCACTGACTCTTCTAATAGTAGGAAAATACTTCTTACCAATATTTCTTTCAAAAGAGATTTTTACAATGCCTCAGTTTTTAGAGAATAGATATGACAATAGAGTAAGAACTGTAATGTCAATTTTTTGGTTACTCCTCTACATAACTATCAATTTGACAACGGTTCTTTATCTAGGTGCACTTGCAATTCACGCAGTCTCAGGGGTAAACATGACCTATGCTATGATTTTTTTAGCCCTATTTTCGTTTACTTATTCTATATATGGTGGTATGAAAGCTGTTGCATTTACAGATGTACTACAAGTCATTTTGTTAATTTTTGGGGGTCTTATGGTGTCATACCTAGCTCTTGATAAAATTTCAGTAAACAATGGTGCATTACAGGGATTTGTAATTTTACTAGAGAAATCTCCTGAAAAATTTGATATGATTTTAGACAAATCCAATCCTAACTACATATTTTTACCGGGAGTTTCTGTTCTATTAGGAGGAATGTGGGTTATCAATTTTTCCTATTGGGGCTTTAACCAATATATCACTCAGAGAGCACTCGCCGCAAAAAACTTAAATGAAGCCCAGAAGGGCATTGTACTTGCGGCCTATTTAAAATTACTAATGCCGGTTATAGTTGTGATACCAGGTATTTCTGCGGCGTATTTGATTCCCGATCTAAACCCCTCCGACAGAGCATTTCCGGAAATGATGAAATTAGTTCCTACAGGACTTTTGGGTCTTGTATTTGCGGCATTAGTGGCAGCAGTGTCCTCTTCCCTTAGTTCGATGAGTAACAGTATATCTACTTTATTTACTTTAGATATATATAAACAACTTATTGATAAGAATGCCAGTGAATCCAAATTAGTATTCATAGGCAGACTGACAGCTTCCTTTTCCATGATTTTTGCAGTGTTTGTAGCCGAGCCTTTTATTGGTAAATCAGATCAGGCATTTCAGGTAGTACAGGAATTCACAGGATTTTTTACCCCCGGTATTGTCTTAATTTTCCTATTAGGTTTTTTCTGGAAACGGGCAAATGCAACCTCCGCCCTAACAGCAATCATAAGCTCATTTTTATTATCAATTTTATTCAAATTATTTCTTCCCACCTTTCCTTTTATAGATAGGGTCGGTCTAGTATTTTTGATTTCACTTGTTTTAAGTTCATTAGTAACACTTCTTACTACAAAGACCGATCATGAGAAGTCTATAGATTTAAATGGAATTTCATTCAAAACGGGATTAGGATTTAATATTGCCTCTTTGGGAGTATTTTTAATATTAGTGGGTATTTACGCTATTTGGTGGTGATCCAATTAATTATTAATAAATTCCAAATCAATTTCTAGATCAATATCATTACTCAATTCCAAAATTACCAATTTGGGAATTTCAATATTAAATTCCCTTAAGGTGACTCTAAAATTGGAGTTTAAGAATAGGCTTCCATTTTCTTCTTTCACTTTTCCTAAGAGTCTAAAATTTTTCTTTTCCACTCCATGAATGGTAAGTGTCCCAAAGGATTCCGCTTCCCCTGTAGTTTTATTGTATTTGGAAATAGTACCCGTATAAATCGCAAATGGGAATTTATGAGTCTCTAGATAATTCTCTTTCATATGATCATCTCTGTTTTTTATTCCGGTTCTTAAATCTTCCAAATCAATCTGAATAGAAATACTCATATCCTTGAAATTAATCTTTCCGGATACACTTTTCCCAACACCCCTAAAGGAAAGTTTATTTGTGGTACTAATAAATACTACCTTACCACTTTTCACTAGCATTGAATTATTTTGTTGAGAGTAAAGGCTGGGTACCAAGAAGAGTAAAATTAAAATAATTGTAAGATTCTTTTTCATACACCTTTGATCTTATATCAATCCTATAATATGTCAATCAAGAATTAGGTATACAATGACTCTATTCATCTAAATTAAAAAATTAAAATAAAAACGTAATTAATATAAAAAAAATCGTACTACATTAATAAAAATCTTACTATTTGGGAAATATATAAATAGCTAAAATCCAAATAGAGGAAGATAAAAATTATGAATGAAAAATCTAAAAAACAAAAGTCAATGGAAGCTATTCCGGG
>CANGZW010000137.1 GCA_947458405.1 Leptospiraceae bacterium | reverse complement strand
TTTTCTCCGAACTTTTCTCCGAACTTTTCTCCGAACTTTTCTCCGAACTTTTCTCCGAACTTTTCTCCGACATGGGGAGGGAGATTCGTAGAAAATTGGCACTGAATTGGAAATGCTCTCTGGGATAGGTTTGGAGGATTCTAGGAAGCCCTGAGCCTAGGAATTCAACAATCCCGAGGTCTTTGAATACCCGCATGAGTACTTTGTTCCGTGGTTTTGAATAGCCCTGAAAGAATTCATCCTGTTCCTTTCCAGAGGATACAACCACAGCAGAGGTAATTTCCAGACGATCCGAAAAGATTTCAAATTTGGGAACCAGTTCGCTCGCATAATCATTGTGAACAATCGCATTGATGATAGCTTCACGCATGGGCACAATCTCCCATAGGGGTGTATCGATTCTTTCTTTCCCGGTGATTTGGGTTTGGATCCTATTTTCCAGTTCCAATTTATCCAATACCATCTTGCATGTTTTTACCAGACTCACTCTACCGTACTCTTTGGATTCGATAAGATCTACCCGGTCTTTTCCCGAATACTTGGCAACTTGAATAGAATTCCCATTCTCGTCGGCTAATAAATAGGCGGCATAATTGAATTTCCCATCCTCATCGAGTAATTCTAGATTTGTAAGGAAATGATCCCCAAGTGTTAACTTACTTTCTTGGTAGTAAATTTTTAATTGCTCAAAACGGAGGTCTTGCCGTGGAGATCGAATTTTTGCAATAGAGGGAGTCATTCTTTTTTTTAGATATTCCTCTATCATCCTGGAGGGCATCGGCTCGGAAGAGTTTCCCACACGTATATAACACCCTGATTCAGAGAGTCCTGCCTTTTTAATGTAGTACGGTTTTTCGGGACCCGATGCCAAGTTGATTTTTATGATATCAAAGTCATCTTTTTTTTCATGCACGATATCAAACAAACCGAGGATTGAGGGCAAAATATTATTTTTTAGACGATCTTTTATTTTTAATTGGGTATCATCAAGTTTTGTAATACCTAGAGCTCTATGCGTCTTATCATCAATTCCTAAATAGAGAACACCTCCCTCTTTTGAATTTAGGAAACTGACAACTACCTTTTCCAGACTTTCATTCAATTCCCGCTTGTATTCGATTCGATTGGATTCCATTTACTCTTAGCGAACTAGTGCCTGTATCAATTCTTGTTTCAACTGATCCCTTATTTTTTGAAGGTCTACAGAAATTTCTTCATATTCTTTTGCCAATTCTTCAGGGTCTCTTTGTATCACATTTACCACATGGGGGTTCTTGCAATCCAGATTGTAGTTGCGGGAGGCAATTTCTTTCGCACTGACCTTCCAAGCGTTTTCTGTTTCTTTGCGTTTGTTCCACCACTTCTTTTCTAGATCAAACTCGCCAATGGTCAGGGGCTTAGAACGGGAGTACGATTTGTAACCTTTTGGATAGGGATGTTCAAAAAACCAAACCTGTTTGGTGGGTCCCCCTTTTTCCAAGAAGAGAAGATTTGTATTGATTCCCGTATAGGGGCTAAAAACCCCTTTGGGGAGACGTACAATGGTATGCAGATTGAATTCTTCGAGAAGCTCCCGTTTGAGATTGGTTTTGGTTCCCTCACCGAAGAGAAATCCATCGGGGAGTACTACAGCTGCACGACCCGAATCCTGCCTTAGAAGGTGCATGATGAGAGCCATAAAGAGATCGGCAGTTTCGCGGGTTTGGTATTTTTTGGGAAAATTGTTTTCAATTCCATCCTCTTCCATTCCGCCAAACGGAGGATTGGTGAGGATGATATCCACTCTGTCTTTTGAACCGTAGTCTTTTAGGGGACGGCTCAATGTATTGTCATGACGTATATTGGTGGGAATATCGATTCCATGAAGCATAAGATTGGTCATGGCAAGCATGTGGGGAAGCGGTTTTTTCTCTACCCCATGGATGGAAGATTGAAGGGTCTGTCTCTCTTCTGCTGTCTTTACCTGCTTGTTTAGGTGCTCGATGCTGGTGGTGAGAAACCCTCCTGTACCACAGGCAGGATCGAGAATGCTTTCCCCCAATTTGGGATCTATAATATCCACCATAAACTGTGTCACAGCCCTGGGAGTGTAGTACTCACCCGCATTCCCTGCGGATTGCAAATCGGCTAAAATCTTTTCGTATATGTCATTGAAGAGATGTCTGTCATCTGAATTGTTAAAATCCAAATCTTCCTGGATTGTATTGATGACCTGACGCAGAAGGGTTCCCGATTTCATATAATTGTAGGCATCTTCAAAGACACTTCCCATCACCCTCCCTTGAGGATTTGTCCCGGATTGTGTGGCAAGTTTTTTTAAGGTAGGAAAAAGCTGGTTGTTGACAAATTCCAAAAGCTCATCTCCTGTCATACCTTCGGGATTCTTTGCCCACTGACTCCATTGAAATTTGGAAGGAAGGGGCGATCTGTAGTCCCGAATGGTAAGTTTCCATTCCTGTTCTTTGTCATCGAAGATTTTTAAAAACAAAAGCCAAACCATCTGGCTGATACGTTGGGCATCCCCATCCACGCCCACATCCTTTCGCATGATATCCTGAATGGACTTAACTAAAGTGCCTATTGCCATATAAAAGTCCCCTTACGCTGATTCCTGATACAGCTCTTTTTCCAATTGTTGTATTGCTTTTTCATATTCTGTGATCCCACCAAATTTGGAAATAATTTCCATTGGTGTTCCGAGTTCTGAGAAGGGTGTAATCGTTAGAATCTGAGTCTCTTCGATTTGGGTGACTCCCGAGTCGGAATACTTATCCAAAAGGGCATCCAGCACCCTCCTTGCCCCTTCCCCATATTTTTTAAAGTAGTTGGATCCGCGAACCCGTTCTGCTCTTTCCTTTCGGGTGAGAGGTCTTTTATCCCAGACCACATGACAGATCAGATCAAATGGATCCAAATCTTTTCCTACAGCCTCTGCCAATGCTTCAAAGAAGATTCCCTCATTTGCCAATTCTTCAAGTATCACCTGTTTTCTTTCTGTAGAGTTCCATTTCTTTTGGAAGGCATCGAGGGTTGCAAATTCCTTTTGGATAGTTTTTTTGGTATAGTCTTTGAGAGACTCGGTGACAAGTTTTCCATTGGAATCAAAGTACTGCACCCGTTCGGAAGCCACACGGACTTCCACTGTATCCACATAGTATTTCAAAACTCCATATTGTACTACATCCTGATTCTCTACTCCCTGCCAATCCCGCTGTTCCCCCTCTTCGGAAATTTCACCTTCTATCCCGAAAGTATCACCCCTAGCATCTTCCATCTCGGGAGACTCTTCTTCGATAAGATCGGGCGGAGAAATGGGATCTCCCTCTTTTGGCTCATAGATTTGTACGGGATCCCCATCAAAATCGGGATCCGCAAAGAGTTCGGTAGCCCGCTTAAAATCCATGATTGTAAAGTAGTACTTATCATATTCCTCATGGATGCGCGTACCACGACCTATGATCTGCTTGAATTCTGTCATGGACTGGATGTTTTGATCGAGCACGATGAGCTTACAGGTTTGGGCATCCACACCCGTTGTCATGAGTTTGGATGTTGTGGCAATCACGGGATATTTGGATTCGGGAAATATAAAATTTTCGAGCTCCGCTTTGCCCTCCTCACTGTCACCCGTGATACGCATTACATATTTACTATTTTTTTGAACCAGATCTTTGTTTTCATTTGCCAGAGACTGTCTCATTCTTTCGGCATGATCTATGTTTTCACAAAATACTATGGTCTTAGAGAACCGATCATTCTGTTTTAAAAATTCAGTGATCTTTGCCGCCACCAGTTCCGTACGTTTTTCTAAGATTATTTTTTTATCAAAATCATTTTGTTTATAGACTTTATCTTCAATTTCATTTCCATATTTATCCTGCATTCCCTTTTCGGGTCTCCATCCCGACAAATCCTTATCCAGATCAATCCGTACTACTTTGTAGGGGGCTAAAAACCCATCCTCAATCCCCTGTCGCAAGGAATAGGTATAGATTGGTTTACCAAAATAATGTATATTAGAAATTTCTTTGGTTTCTTTGGGGGTCGCTGTTAAACCAATCTGAGTGGCAGAGGAAAAATACTCTAAAATCTCTCTCCAATTGGAATCATCCGCCGCACTTCCCCTATGGCATTCATCCACAACAATCAAATCAAAAAAATCGGGAGAAAACTGTTTGTAGATATTTTGCTCTTCTTCTGAGCCCGTAACCGCCTGGTAAAGGGAGAGATAAATCTCATAGGATTTATTCACCTGTCTCTTTTGGATTTTGGTCATGGCGGAACCAAAGGGTTTAAAATCATTGGTCTTGGTTTGATCCACTAAGATATTTCTATCGGCTAAAAAAAGGATCCGTTTCTTGGTTTTGGATTTCCACAATCTCCAAATGATCTGGAATGCGGTGAAGGTTTTTCCCGTACCTGTAGCCATCACGAGAAGAAGTCGTTTCTGACCCCTGGCTATAGCTTCGATTGTAGTATTGATGGCTAAAATTTGGTAGTACCTGGGTGTTTTATTGGACCCATCGCTATGGTAATCCTGTATGACAAGCTCTTCCTGACCGTCATCAAATCCCCTAGCTTCCTTCCACAGTTTCCAGAGAGTAGATGGATCGGGAAAGGCATCCATCTTCAATTCTGTTTCAAGATTTCCATGTTTTACCAGTTTGTTGTGAAATAAAAAACCATCTCCGTTGGAACTGAAAACAAAGGGAACCTGTAACATATCTGCATATTGAAGAGCCTGTTGCATTCCTTCACCAATGGAATGGGAATTGTCTTTTGCTTCAATGACAGCGAGGGGTATATTGGGTTTATAAAAAAGTACGTAATCAGCCCGTTTATTTTTGGCTCTGGTATGGAGCTTACCCCGAACAAGAATCCTTCCAGCAGTGATGGGAAATTCTTCTCTCACCTGTGTATGCAAATCCCAGCCTGCCCTTTCTAGTGCAGGTGAAATGAATTTTGAGCATATATCCCGTTCCGAGAGTTTCTTTTTATCCATCTATACTTCCTGCAAATGGGAGGAATCATCCTTTACAATAAAATCCGAAAAATCTACCTCAGAATCCTATTTTCCTTTCTTATTTCAATTCTTTTTTACTTAATAATGTTAATAATATGGTATTTTATGAAAATAAATTCCAACTTTACAAGTTCGGAAGTGTTAGACATCATTCGCCTGCAATCCCATGTTCCCTAAGCTGAGATTCAGATAGTCCTGTGATTCGAATGATCTTATCATCATTAAACCCCTCATCCTTCATTTTTCGAGCTGTTTGAAGTTTATTTTCGAATTCACCTTCCAATTTTCCTTCCTGTTTACCCTCTAACTTTCCATCCCTGAAGGCGGCATAGATTCCAGAATTATAATCAAACTCCGCTTTGAGCTGTTCTTCATAGAGCTGACGGGTTTTATCATCTTGGGATAAATATTCTAATTCTTCGATGGCTTTTTCGATCATGGGGTTTATGGAGCGTAATTCTTGCAAGGGTTCCTCCGTAAGGTTGTGGACTTCTCTGAAAAAGTAAGCCCATGACTCTAAATTGGTTTCTAACCTGGATAAGTGTTTTCCAACTTTTTCTAATTCAAGTATGTGCATTTCTAAATGGTCTGTCAATAGGATTTTGCCCGTCTTTTTATCTAGTAGTAGAAAGGTGGTATGGAAATCCTCTGTGTTTTTAAACAAACTTGCGTTTAAAAAGGTAATGGAATAGACTCTCGATAAACCTGAATACTTCATCCCTTTTTGAATGCCTGCCCCATAGACTTTTGACCAATAGAATAAGAGTCTTTCGGGAAAGAATGGATGGGGACTTCCCTGCATCTCTATGAGAAATTCTCTGCCACTTTCATCTTTGGCACGGATATCTTTGGTGTATCTCATTTCGTCTCCGCTCAATGATCGAACTCTATTGTAGTCCAGGATTTAGAATTTTGATTTCTGTGATTTTTCTCTCTCCCTCAAATTCGGCATCTCGATACTTCCACAAAAAGATGTGTTCATGGTTCGATACGCCACTAAACAAATAGTGGCTACTCACCACACCGCTCGATGACCGTACTTTTTTCTTTAAGTGTAAGCAGACTCGATACTACAATAAGCTCGTTTTTTACAAGCAAGGCTTTGAAGACGAAATTGTTGGATGGTGGCAGTAAATTCATAGTTGCATACTATGTGTTTAGTATTATTTAGAATAGTATTTTTTTTCATTAAAGATTGGAATTTTTCTCGAGAAATCTGTTTAGAAGTGCTATTAGGCATAGTTGATTTCGAGATGGTTCCCGAGCGTTAGTCTAATGCTGTCAACTTAACCAGCTCTTCGATTGATAACATTATATTTAGTTCTTCTGTAACGTTCTGATCTTTCGAATTTTCTTCCCGGTATGACTGCTACCCTATGTTTATACATTTCATTTACTAAATTATTAAAATATTCGTCATTATCATGTAAGCATTCTATCAAATGATCTTTCATTATTCCGTATGCGATATTTTCATTGATTCTCAACTTATGCTTTGTTTTTACTTTTCCAGATTTAATATCATCATCTAATTTTTTTTGGGCATCTGCTATCATAAGCGTACACATGTTCAAGGTATAGATCCTACAGAAAAATTCTTGTAAGACAAGATTTACGCGTTTACATGCAAAGTTCTCAAATTCACCCGTCTCCTTCATATATCTAAACTGGGTTTCTATCTTCCATCTATTCCTATATAGTTCTACTATCTCCTCTCTTTTGAATTCATTTCGATCTAAACTTGTTATGAAAATCCCTGTTTCATTATCAGAAAACTTTCCAGTACATATTCTCACTTCCAGATGGTAATTCAACTTATTCAATATCTTATCTAACCAGGGAATTTTATTATATTTATGTTTCTCTAGCTTGAGTTTTCTGGTCTTGTCATATTTACTAAACTTTGAGGCTTCTCTAGTTTCTCTGTTATACATAACCTTACTTCGCATAATAAAATCAATATTATTTTCAAGAAGAAGCGACATTAGTTTTACAGAGGAATATATTCTATCAAAGAGTATGATTATCTTTTTCTTTTTCAACTCGGAAAGACTTTTGATGAATCGGATTTGCTCCTCAGCCATTGCTTTCTCGCTGACCCGGTATGGACTAATTATACCATTTACAATTATACCATTTAAAATGTCGTACAAAATTGAACAACTCGCTACTGGGTTCCTGGAGCTACCCATTTGATTTGTAGAGAATCCGAAATATTCTTGAATTTCCTTTGTATTGGGAATATTCAATCCTGTCCCATCCATTGCTAAAACTATATAACCCTTATGTACTTCGCATTCATCCTCATATTCATAAAAAGTATTCACATATATCTCATTCAATTTTATAAATACATCAGGACTTAAATGTTCCCTGGCTTTTGAGAGTGCTTGCTTTGTAATTTGTTTTTCGGGATTTCGATGACTAAAAAAATTAAACAACTCAATGGAAGTTGTCTTACTGACCCGATTTATCATAAAGAGTAGAAGTTCTCGAAGTGGCATATCCCTATTTCTTGTGAAGGCTGTTGGTATCTTTCTGGAAAATTCAAATATTAAGTCGGAACTAAAAAATCGTCCGCACTTATGTCTTATACCATCTTTTCGGTTTTCATGTTTCTATTTCAATTTTTATTAAGATATTTTGCAAGCTCTTTCTTAAGTTGACAGCATTAAGCGTTAGTCGAGGGACAATCAACGGTATGGTTTGTTTTGAGGTGTCTTACAAATCTCCAAAAATGAGAAACACCCCCGGTGGTTGAGGTTACTCGAAACCCCGGCGATACGTAAGAGTAATACGATATTGATACTCGATTGCATAGTTGATTTCGAGAGCCTGGGTCAACGGATATTTTTAATATGTACTACTTTTTTATTGGTATCAATTACTCAATTCAAAATCTTCTTTCTATATTTAATACATTATTTATACATTTACTAAGTTTTAAATTTAAGAGAAAAATCCTTAGGCTTACCTAATAAGTCAACTGAATCCCTTATTCAACTTCCCTCTACAAACAAATAGCCCTATCATTGAGCGGAGACGAAATGTGATACACTTACCAAGCTCTCCAAAATAATCACAAAAATGACTCTCGATAAAACTTTTGTATAATCTTATCTTTTGTAAGCAAAGTAGATTTAAACTCCATAGCTGTTGCCACAAGGATACGATCAATAGGATCGGTATGCTTCCATTTTAAAAATACGGATCTATGAAGAATATTCCAGTTTGCGTCAATCATTTTCAATTGACCGGATGATGTAAGCCTTTTTGAAAACTCTTCTTCTGATAAATTTAAAACTATCTTTCCCTTCTTACTCAAGTGATAAATTTCCCAGAGACTCATAGAGGAGAGAAGTCTTTTTTCAGCTGGAGTTTTTTCTATTAACTCAAGAACATTTTTGCTCAAACTGGGAGGATCCAAAATCCACCAAAGCAAAGTGTGTGTATCAAGCAAAATCATCCCGTGTAGTTTTCCCACAAACTATCATCTGCTTTTATTAGTTCTTCCTTAGTGCACAAAATTTTTCCAGCTCCCTCTGGAAATACTTCTGCCCATGATTTTGAATCCCAAATTGGTACTACCTTTAAGACAGGTTTTCCATTGTCGGTAACAATTATTTCTTCTCCGGTACTTTCAACGTTCCGAAAAAGTTCGAGCATTTTGGATTTTAATAAGCTTTT
>CANGZW010000136.1 GCA_947458405.1 Leptospiraceae bacterium | reverse complement strand
CCTGGTACATCAAACTCGCCATATTCATTTGCATAAACATTGCCTCCGGTGCTGACATATATTTATAGGAATTATACCGTAAAACTGGAATTACCTGAGTGGGAGTGAGGGCATATGAAGAAGCAGTTGTATGGGAAGCATGATCCGAAGTACCTGTTACAACTGTTGTATTGTATTGATTTACAAGTAATAACTGCAATGGATCGACCCGATTTTTTCCCATCATAACTTGATTCATATTCATATTCATAGATTGCAAATCTACCATCCATTTACCTACGGTCATAGAATGGGGTATCATAAGTCCTGCGGGAATTATACCTTTGTGAGTATGATTACTACTGTCTTCATGATTGTGTGAATTTTTAGAATCATCTTGCATTTCTTTCTTTAACTCCTGACCGTACATTGGAGAAAGAAGTAGCATAATAAAGACAATAAATATAAATTGTAATACTTTTTTATAAATGTATTTCACTATAAACCTTTTTAAATGACTAATTATTTTACTAACTATAAATTATAGTATGGATACAGAAAATATCTGTATCCATACATTTTGATTAATGAGCGTGTGTTCCTAAGTGTCCAATGGAAACAGAATTAATTCCAGAAGGTGCTCCTCCGAGAGAAATTGTTTTTGAAATATTTCCATTTGCATCCAATACATACAAATTCCCATCTACATCACTAGGAATATATATATTCATAAGAGCTGAACCGTGAGTAATACCTACCGTTCCCCTATGATTTTTTTGGGTTGCACCGATAGTTACTTCTTTTAAGACCTTTAGACTTGTGGGATCGGTTGTATCTATTACTTCCAGCTTATCTTTATAGAGAGGTACTTTTCCATAACCTAAAGATGTTGCCACAAATACTCTATTTCCGGCAGGGCTGATAAAGAAATTATCTGGTGATACGTCCGGTAAATCCAAAGAACTTACTGTTTTATCACTCAAGCGAACTGTGATAATTTTACCTGTGATTGCCCCTGCAGTCCCGGTTGTAGCTGTTCCTGTCACAGAGCCTTTTGTCACAAAATATTTTCCATCTTCACTTACATATGCTGTTCCTGATTTTGTGGTATTGATGATAGTTTGACTATAGCTAGTGGGATCTATTTCTAACACTGTCCCTTGCGTTTGGTTAGAGTTGTAGATTTTTTTAGTCACACTAGAATAAGCCAAGCCATGTGGACCAGCAACTACTCCATTTACTGCCGCTAAAGTAATTGTGCTCAAAAGAGTGAGATAGGTAGAAGAAGTGGGATCATTGTCAATCACTTTGATAGTATTACCCGTAATACTACTTATAAATGCTCTATTAGGACTTGTACTAAAAGCCATCTTATGGTGACCCTGATCAAGACAAATATTTTTTAATACAGTTGCAGGGTTAACATTTCCTGAAGCATCTTTGATAATCGATACACTTGAATCGAAAGTACAACCTGTTGTAGTAGTTGAGCCTCCGTCATTTAAAACCCATACAGTATTAGTATCTGAATTAGTATACATATGAACTGGATTTTTTCCCTGTGCTGTTACCGTTTGTAATAGACTAGGTGTAGATATTGACGTAATACTTGCATCAATTACTCCAATATCTCCCGTTGAACTAAAACCTACATAGCAATGGTAATTTGCAGTACAGGCCACTTCTCCAGGATTTACTGAAAAAGGAATACTCCCAGAATAAGTACTGTCTGACATATTTGTGTGTTTTACAATATCCAATCTTCCGGTGTTGGATATAAAAACATAACCAGCAGAGCCCATCCCATAAACGAGACTCATCATCATCATATTTTTGTTTTTGTCATTTGCAGAATCGGTGGATAAGGTGCAAAATGAGAAGGACAATGCTATAAGAAAAGTATATAATTTATACATATATATCTCCAATGTAATATATTAACAATATTTTTAAGAAAAAACTCTTTGATTTTTAATTAGCCTGGCACAATCAAACAAATTACCACAAAATCTAATATATAGTCTAAAGTTTTTTATATTTTATGTTTTTATAATGTTTTAGTAATGATTTATAATATAACTAAACATATAAGAATTATTGTCCTAAATAAATTAGGAATTGGAGATGGGCGGTCTAAAAATTTGAGAGGGATATTCTGAAGACGGTGAAGATAAAAAGACAGTGATTTCATTCAATTCACTGAAAAGAGGAGTGAGTATTAGATTAGCAGATAAGACATATTGCAAAACTCCATAAAAAGCAAAGGCTGTTTTTTGTATGTCAGACTTTTTACAAACGCATTTATGAGGAGCGGAATGGGAATTATGACAGTCTTTTTTTTCAATGGAGGCAGAGTGAGATCCTTCATGCTTTTCTGCATTTGAGCCATGGTTACATTTACAAATAATAGAATTGGCAAAATACCCCGAAAAACAGAGGTTTTGAAAGAGTAAACTCAAAAATAAAGTTACTACACCCAGAATTGATCCCACTTTCAAAAACATTAAAAACAGTATATTATTTGTGGGTGAGTTGTAAATATATTTTTCCTCCCAAAATATATCTCTTTTTTATCTTGCGTGAGATAGATTGCATAGTAAAGAAAGTCTATGACCCCAAAAGAATTATCTCTTGGAATTATAAACGGAGACAGACGCTCTTTAGCAAAATCCATCACTCTTCTAGAGAGTAGAGTCCAAAGAGATAGAATTCTTGGAGAAGAGCTTCTCTCCTATCTTCCCAAAAATAGGGAGTCTTCTTTACGAATTGGTATCACGGGAGTTCCCGGAGCAGGAAAATCTACTTTTATAGAAACCTTTGGGCTTTATGCAACACAGAAAGGGAAAAAAGTTGCTGTTTTAGCCGTTGATCCCACAAGTCCTTTGACGGGGGGAAGTATTCTCGGGGACAAAACACGAATGCCTAATTTAGCAGTCCATCCCTCTGCTTTTATCCGCCCTTCTCCCTCGGGAGGAAACCTAGGAGGAGTTACGACCAAAACTAGGGAAGCCATTGTTTTATTTGAAGCCAGTGGATACGATGTAATACTAATTGAAACTGTGGGTGTAGGACAATCAGAAATTGCCGTCTCCAATATGACAGATTTTTTTCTATTGATTTTAATTGGCGGAGCGGGAGATGAACTACAGGGTATAAAAAAAGGCATCATAGAAATGGCTGATTTAATCCTTATCAATAAGGCTGATAATAATAATATAGAAAGGGCTGAATTGGCAAGAAATGAATACAGAACGGCTTTGCATTATTTACAATCCCGTAGGGAATACTGGAATCCCGATGTAATGACTGTTTCCTCACTGTATAACAAGGGAATCGACAAAGTTTGGGAAATTCTAGAAAAATTTCAAAGCCAATCAGGAACTCATATCCAAGAAAATCGTGCAATACAGAGAAAAAAATGGCTACGCGAATCAACAGAGACCAGCTTTTTAGAAGAAATGGATAGTTTAATTGATACGTATCCCGAATTGAAAACTCTGCATGAGAAAGTAGCCTCAGGAGAACTATCCATTCGCACTGCCACTAGAATCCTACTGGATAAATACAAAAACTCATGAAAGAAAAAATTAGTATTCTTTTAGTGGAAGATGATAAATCTATGGGTCCGACTCTAAAAGAAAGATTAGAATTAGAAAATTACACAGTATTTTTAGCAGTTAGCCTAGAGAGAGCAAGAAACAGTATTCAAAAAAAAATGCCCGATGTTGTGATACTAGACTTGGGACTTCCCGATGGTTCGGGTTTTACATTAGCAGAGGAATTAATTAAATTAAATAATTATCCCCCCTTTTTATTTTTAACCGCCATGGCGAATGCCCCCGAAAGACTAAAAGGATACGAACTTGGGGCAAGCGAATTTATTCCCAAACCTTTTCATCTCAAAGAATTGATGATTCGTATTACAAAAGTTGTCAACTCCCTACCCGAAAAAAATGAATCTACCGACCAAATTGATTTTAATGGTTATACAATCAATTTTTTGGGGTATGAGATCATTTCTCCCAAAAAAGAAATCACTTCTTTGAGTGCAAGGGATTGTGGTTTATTAAAACTCTTGATCTCTGAAAAACACAGGGTTGTGAGCAGAGATGAAATTTTAGACAAAATATGGGGCGAAGAGAGTTTTCCCACCAATCGAACGATTGACAATTCTATTGTAAGGATCCGGGGGGCTTTGGGTGAATCTGGAGTTTTTGCCATTAAATCTGTCCGAAGTGTGGGCTACCGTTGGGTGGGCTAAAAAAAATACTTTCTAAAAATCTACCATCCTATCAAATATGAATTAGCCGATGAAAACTAGACTCAAACAAATCCTTATCTATACTCTTTTTTCTTCTCTCTACTTCTGTTCTGATTCTAAAGAGACAGATATGAAAACAGAATTCCAAACAAAACAAATCCTCTACGGTGTATTAAGTACTACAAATTTTAGTAGTTCAAGTTCAAGTTCTGGCTGTCCCAAACTCAGTATTACATGTTCGGGAAGTAATAATATAACCACCTTCACAAATCTTAAATCGGTAATCAACGTTGCCAATGGTACCAAGGGAGACTGTGCTAGATCGGGTTGCCACAATGGCTCAGACCAATTTGATTTAACTTCCTACTCTACCACAGTCAATTTTGTAAGAGCAGGTGTTCCCGAATGTAGTAACTTATTTTTAAAAGTTTATTCGGGTTCCATGCTGACTTATTCCAACTCCACAATTCATGAGGCTATCTATTGTTGGATTTTAAATGGGGCAAAGGAGTAAATTTCAGTTTCTAACCATATTAGATATTGTATATTTCATTTGTTCTTTCCTTTATAGCTATAGATTTTCTATTATAGCAGACATTCTGTAAACTATAATGAATTTATCGTACGTTTTAATTGATTTTTTCTGTTAAAACTGGATTATACTAACGTTAAAAGCGAAATTTCTGGTCTTGATTTGGTTAATAGGGGAAAACATCCTATGCTTAAAGAATAATTTTAGGTATTTTATCCTTGCTTGAATTTGGAAATATCTTTACAATAAATGTCTATGGTATCTATTTCTGGAAGTACAGTTTCTATTGTTGAAGACAATGAGAACTATATCCGCATTTTGGAATCTGAATTTTCTAGGTCCAGTGAATTTATCTTAACAAGTATTTACAAAAGTTCCAAGGAAGCAGTCCAAAAACTCCCCCAAGACAATCCCGACCTTGTAATACTGGATATTGGAATGCCCGAATTAGATGGGATTGCCTGTTTAAAAAATCTCAAACCATTATTGCCTAACACAAAATTTCTTATGTACACAGTTTTTGAGGATGAAGAAAATCTAATCCGTGCGATACGATTGGGAGCTAAAGGGTACATATTGAAAGATAGTTCTCCCGAACTTTTTATGGCTTCCTTGAAGGTAATTTTACTTGGAGGCTCTATGATTACCCCAAAGATTGCCTCCAAGATTATAGAAGAATTTGTTCCTGATTTTCCAGAAGAAAAATCTAACTCTAAACTTTCGCCTCGAGAAAAAGAAATTCTCGACTATGTATCACTAGGATTTAAATACTCTGATATTGCCGATGAACTAGATATTTCCCCCCACACAGTGGCAAGACATATAGAAAAAATTTATTCCAAATTGGAGGTAAATTCAAGATCGGAGGCTATCATGAAAGCAAGGAGAATGGGAATTTTAAAATTTCCAAAGATTCAGATTTGAGAGTTAGTTTTTTCATACTTACTTTAATTGTATCTCAACTATTTTACCATTGTAAATCCAACTCATCCAATGAGCCAATTGTAGGCTCAGGAAGTATCATAATTAATAAAGATTTATTTAAAGTACAAAAAATATGGGCTCTAAATGGAGAGTGGAAATTTAAACTTTTAGAAAAAGACCTAGTTAAAAAAGAAATGATGATCTCTGTCCCCGATAAATGGCAAAACCATATTCCAGAAAGTGATTCTTCTTACAGAGACCTCATAGGAGAGTATAGTATTACAATTATCAATGAAGTCAGTGGCACTGCTATCCTGATTCCATTTCAGAAACATTCCCAAGAGTCGTACATCAATGACTCGCTCATCCAAACTAGCATGGATGAAAATAAATATTTTAGTAATAATTTTTTTCCATCCCCTACTCTTTTGCCTCTTGGAACATCTGTGCTTACCATTCGAATTTCTAATCGGGAGGGAAATCATACAAGATCGGGGATTCGTTTTCCAATAAAAATTGGAAATTTTAGAGAATTAACCCGGAATACTATGACTAATCACTTTATAAATTATTTTCTAGGTTGCTTTATTCTAGGTGTAGGACTTTACCATTTACTATTCTACGTCAATTATCGTGAAGATTTGATTCAATTTTATTTTTCTTTATTTTGTATCTCTGTATCACTTTATTCTCTTGTCATCAGCAATGAGTTTGAAAATATTATCCCTTTTTTTGGACCTGACTATCATATTCGGATAGAATTTTTTCTAGAAATTTCTTTTTTTGTAATATTTAGCAAATTTCTCGATTCTCTGTTTGTAGATCTCAAGATTTTTCAGTGGCAAAAAATTATACGTATAATTGCATACAATATGTTAGTATTTATTATTTTGGTAAATATACATTTATTATGCATAGTTTATTCCTACTCAAATTATGCTTTTTTATTACTGGGAGCAGAAGCCTTTTTTAAATTTAAAAGAGCTTATCAAAATAAATTAAGGGACTCTAAGACTTTATTATTTCTGGGAACTTTTCTGATTGTTTTTATGTTCAATGATATAATTTATGGTATCACGGATAGATTTTTTATTGTTCCTTACAGTTTTCCCTATGGATTGATATTTTTTATCATAGCCTATTCCTACTTGATTTCCAAACATTTTACGGAAGCCTTAAAAAATGAAAAAGAGCTAGGTTTACTCCAAAAAAAATACAATGAACAAATCATCCAATACAGCAATCAAAAGATGAAGATTGCCGGGGAATTACATGATAAAATTGGAGCGGATCTTTCCTATTTAGTTTTAGAAGCTACCAAACTCAAAGAACAATTCCCGGAGTTCAAAGATCTAAATCTATCCCTAAAAAGTGCATTAGAATCAATACGGGACTATGTTTATATGCTAACAACAGAAAAAGATAATCATCAAATATTAGAAGAAGAGATAGAAAAATATTTTTCCCGATTAAAATCTTCCAATATTATCAAGGTAGAATACAATCTCTTTAATATATCAGATTTTTTATCTATAGATGAATCTTTGCATATTCACAGAATATTTTCGGAAATAATGACAAATGTTATGCGTCATTCTAAACCTAAATCCTTGCAATTCTTACTTTTTAAAAAGAAAACATATCTCGGATTTCTAATATACCATGACGGTCAACCTTTTGAATGGAGAAGTTGGATAAATACAAATTACAGTGGAATGGGATTATCCAGCATTAAAGATAGGTTACATAAAATAAAAGGTAGAGGAAAGATATTTACAAAGACTCAAAGAAATGTTATAATTATCACTAAAAATTTATAACAAATAGGGTAAAACATCCTATTGCCAACTAAATTATTTTCAGCTAATATCCATACATAATTTAATGGAGAATCAAAAATGAAAATAATTTCGATGATACTATCTTTACTCTTAGCGATAGGTTGTTCTACTAAAAAATCAAGTGATAGCAATACTAGTCTAGCCGCACTTTTACTGGCAAGCTCCAGTTCAACATCCGTTTCTGTACCCAGTCTTTTAACTATTGTCCAGGATTCCCTTCCCACTGCTTTAAAAAATACAAGCTATTCATCTGTCACAAAAGGAGTTGCAGATGTCCAAACAATTCAAACCAGACTTTTTGGGAGTGGGCCCGCAAATTTTCGATATAGACTTTCTATGGTTGATTCGGAAATCACAAGCCTAACAACAACACTGGCAAGTACCTATGGATCTTGTTTTACAACCACAGGCTCTACATGGACTCCTTCTACTTTTACAGTGAGTGGAGTGACTTTTAGTTTTCCCATGACTATGACCTGTAAATACGTTAAAAGCACTGATGCTACTACATATATGGGAGCAGATACCAGTTTTTATTATATAGCTAACATAACCAAGAATGTGGGAACTGATGGGATATATGTTTTAGCTAAGATCGCAAAAGCAGGTAGTTCGATGGAAGTATACCAACTCGGACTTTCAAGCTCAGGACCTGCCTCTATTCTTCATATCATTGCTAATAAATCTACCCAATCATTTGAAGTCAGCACAGCTTCTAGTAGTGACGCCACTAGTTCTGGAGTGACATACACTGGAGTGGGTTGCGGAGTTCAAATGAAAGCAAATTCCTCTTATGCCTATACATCAGGTAGATATTCCCAAACAAGTTGTGCGACAAATGCTACTCAAGAATGTGTAGATGCCAGTTCGGGAACTACTCTTACCACATCAACTTCCTGTCCTACTAGCATCCAAACATTCAGCTCATTAGCATTGACCCAAACAATTCTATCTACTACTGCTGTCAAAACAGCCATCACTGAAATTGGAAATGCTACGGGAATGCCTACTGTAAGATAAAAAATACCATTGACAGAGTTTTGAATACTTCTAATATTCATTTTGGAGAAAAAGGCTAACTATATTTTTATATGAGATACAGTCTGTACTAATGACTGTATCTCAACTTCTTTAACTTTTAATTAATTGTACTTCACGTACTTAGAAATATCTACTTCATCAATTTGGTATGGTTCCATGTGTTTTTTCGCATAGTCGATATAGATTCCTGAGCTTAAAAATATTT
>CANGZW010000135.1 GCA_947458405.1 Leptospiraceae bacterium | reverse complement strand
GACACCTCACTATATAACCTTAAAATCTAAAAAGTTTATTTTTTTTGCAGGTTTGTACGACGAATGGGAAAGTCCGAATGGATATTTAGAATCCTGTAGTATTCTCACAACTACAGCCAATACTGATATGAGTGTACTACATGAGAGGATGCCTGTAATACTAAAATCCGATGTTTTTTCGGATTGGTTGGATCTAAACACTAAAGAAAAGGATCTTCTTACTCTTCTAAAACCCTTAGAGGATGGGGAATTGGAAATTAGAGAGTGGAAAGATCCTTCTAAACAACCGAAGGAAAATTTGTTTAGCTAAAAAAGTAAATTTGTGATACGTCCATAATAAATACTGACTCTACTTCAATAATTTTTGTTTGGCGAGGTTCAATTCAGGATATAGACCCGGAAAATATCTCTCTGAAATTTGGCAATCGAGAGCAAAATTCCTTATGCACCCAACGTATATAGTTCACAGAATTAGGATAGTCTGGTAAATCTTGTCTTATATCAATTGATTTCTGAACTTCGATATGTGCCAATGCTTCGAGCTGAAGATTCCTTTTTTCTATTTCCAATGAATAGTCCTTGGAACCATTGGTTCCATGAGCCCCGTAGATTCATAGGTCATTATAGATCCCTTTTTGCCGTTAAAATTGCCGTTAAAAAAAGCTAATTATAATCAATAAAAATAAACTTAGATTGTGGAAAGTTTCTATAAATTATCATTAAAAATGCCGTTTATTTTGTCAAAAAATATTTGGAATTGAGTCGGGTTTTAAGAATATTGATAAATCCTTAACTAAATACCCCTAAATATGTTTGATATCCCTTAGAATCCAGTCATCCACCACCTTTGGTATTTCTGTATTGCAGTATTCACAGGAGGGAGAGTCCAATTCTGGATAGGGTGCTCCACATTGTGAACACGATGACTCTGAAAAACCTGTATCTTTTGCTGTTAGTTTACGCACCATAAAAAGTTTAGATTCTTTGCCGGTAATCTCTCCCTCTTTTACGGAAGCACTGCTCCACTTGATTACAAGCTCAGCTAAATAGGAATCGTTTGTTTTCTGCAATTTTTTTAACTCTACTGCACCTACTACTGGGATATAGATTTCACTAACACTAAATGATTCTTTTTGTAAAAAAGAAGAGTCTGCTTCTCTAGAAATAAATATCTGATTCCCCAAGGTTTTTGCTTTTAAGTACTTCCAAAAAAGAGAGCTTGCCCGATCTTCTAAGACCTGGGAGCTGTACTCTGTAGTACTAAAATCAGAAACTCCCTTCCATTCTACCATCTGGGTAATTTCCGATAAAACCCAATCTGTTTCTCCCGAATTGTAGATATTCCCGCAATACGCACACTTGACTGTGGGATGTTTAAACTCTGCTGAATTTCCACAGGATGGACATTTCCCCTCCAAAAGAGATTTGGAGACTTCTGTTGTAGCAGATAGTTTTCGAGTGAAGGAATACATTTCGGAGTACTCCTGTGGATTGGCAGAATGGAGCTCCGATTGGATTTGAGATGTAGTACTGGTTTTGGGAAGGGTGACATCTTTTGCAGAAAAATTCATCCTTAGGTGGATGGTAAAATAGGAGTTTTCGAGTGCATACCCTTCCACACTTGAAGATAGAATTTTAAAATCACTCATCTTATTTATAAGTCCATCTTTCTTTTCTAAAAGTTCCAACTGAGTTGTCATACGAGAGAAAACTCCTGAAGAAAGGTAAGGTCTGGATTTTTCCATAGCAGAAGAATTCCAAGAAGATTGGAGTATGACTGCAATTTGATGGGCTCTTTTTTGAAAGTCCGAAATAGAAAACTTGGGATCTTTTTCGATTAGGAGTGCTTCCATTTGTGAACTTTGAAGTGTAGCGTCTGGCTTTTTCTTTTGGAAACTCTTAAAGAGTACAAATCCAAATAGTAATACAAAAAGGTACACTGGAATTGAGTAAATAAACAAAGAAACATTCAACGGACTCTTGATTGCCTGTAGAACTAGATAGGCAATATGCAAAAGAGTAGAAGTAGAGAGACTGACTGCTGGAATCTCTACGTTGACCACCAGTCGTGCGGGAAGACTGATGGGATCGGATTGTATGGAATAAATCGAACCATTTTTTATGAACGGGAGGGGATGCAGTACCACTGCAGGATCTCCATCCTCCACATACCCAGATACTGCTGAGTAGAGAGATATCTTAACTTTGTCCTCTTCAACTCCCTCGGGCAACTCAAATTGGATATTGTATGACTTTAGTTGTATCTCATGGGTATAAGTAGGAACATAGGGGATATGAAAATCAAATTCTAAAATACCATCCTTTTCTGTAAAGTTTCCATAGGTTTCATAGTCAAGTTGGAGGGAAGACGAATTTGATTTTAGACTGGGAAATCTATTTTGACCACTCAGGTTTACTTCCCAATCTCCAATATAAGACGGATAGGCAATGTCCAAATGTCCCTTTCTATCATAATACTCAATGGTCTGAGGAAGTAAGTCCAAATAGGTTGTGGGGTTCTCTCTAAGAGAGATGTCCATCTTTGTGGAGATCTGCGATAGTCCAGATTTTTTAAGTTTAATCTTTGTATCGTAAGACACAGAGGATTCCGGGAGGGGTAGGGGTGTACTTACGGGTGAACTATTTCCCGAATATTTGATATAAAAATAAAGTGTATGACGATATTCATCGTTTGTGAACTCATATTTTTTATTCAATTCCAGCTCTTTTTCAAACGTGAAGTACTGGTAGGGATTTGTCCCGTCATAGTTGGAACTTCCCCCTGTGGCCACCCAAAAATCAACAGAGGGGATCTCCAGTCCATCCTCCTGTTCTATGAAGATAGTATATGTTTTGTTGTTGATGGGTTGTTGGAGATTGATATAACTCAATGTACTACCATAAATTGGATGAAATACGTTTTCTGCTTTGTATTTCAGAGTTGTTAGATCGGGAAAAAGGTATCTACTGATTGTTTTTTCTCGATTGGGTGGGGAAATTGTTATGATACCTTTTAGAATATCTGGATCAAGCTTTTGAACGTACGTGTTGACTTTGATTTCAGTGGGGGAAAAGGACTCCTCTACTGATATACTCCCCTCTTTTTGGAGTTTGAGTTTGATATCCCAAGTGGGAGATGTCACTACGCTCACCGAAAAGTCTAAATCGGAGGATCTGATGGACGGTGAGCTATCTGAAGAAGGTGTGGAGGAACCTGAACTACGGTAGTTTGAACGAGTATAAGAATTTGAGGATGAAGATCTGTAGGACGAGCCACTACTCGAAGAAGTGGAGCTTCTATAGCTACCTCCCATTCCTGGGCGGGAGTGTAAAAAAGACTCCGGAATAGTAAAAACAATCAATAAAATAAGGCTTAAGAAATAAGTTTTTTTCATTAAAAAATACCCTGATTAATTATAATTTGTTATTTATTTTTCTCAACTATTTTTATTTCCGAAAATTGGAAGAAATTTACTTATCATGTCCCTTTTTTGTCCGATCGATTCGTATAGTAGTAGAAGAGGCGAATGCATGAAACTTTTATTTACAGGGGATAGAGAAACCCAGAGAAAAAGTCTTTATAAACTTCTATTTAGGGCATTGTCAGGGGGCTTTACCCCCATTTTACTGACGGGAGATAGGAGTTTTGATCTGTACGATTTTTTGAGAGTTCGCAAAAGAATGCGATTTCCCATGGAGCTTGCAAGTAAAATTCAGTTTGCCTGTGCTGTCAATGGCCATCATATGAAAACATTAATTTCCCGCACAAAAGACTTTGACGGGAGTAGTTTTCCTATTTTTTTAGATTTTACGGGACACTATTTGGATGACACCATTTCGGAAGATATCAGAAAGTATATGTTTTACAGAGATCTACAGTCTCTCTCCTCGGTAGAATCAATTAACAGACCAATCTTTTTTTTTGAATCAGGATTTTCATATCGTGATACAATTCATTCTAAATTAAAAAACATACTTGAAAATAAAGTAAAAATTCATCTGGAGCAGAGTCAGGATAAAACCCGTATTCGTCGATTTTTTTTAAATGAATCGGAGAAAAAAGAATTTTTTGAGGGCTCTCCCCATTCGGGATTATTTTATCTCTGTAAAAAACTTTCGACCACTCTTCGTACTACTGGTAAAATTTCGTATAGCCAATAAATAATTGTCTATTTTTCATAAGACTCACAATCATTCCCGTATCTTTCATTCAATACACAGGAGTTTTTTATTATTTTTTTAAAAGATACTTCTTCGTAGGGCAATTGTCTGACCATGTCACAGTTTTGTAAGCGATTGATTAATCTTAACTCCAAGAGTTTTGAATTATAAAAATTATTATTAAATAAATTTACAATTTCAAAAAAATCTTTTGAGATCCCTTCCTTATTGGCAGGTGTGTACTCGCTTGTCCCATATTTTTTAAATAACCCTGAGTAATAGGCGAGACTTATTCTTTCGAGATGTTTCTCTGAGAAATTATCCAGACAGAGTAAAAGTTGATTGAATTGTTTTTTATTATTCATTGATATATATTTGTTATTTACTATTCTATTGTTTGCTAACTTAATTTCAGTTAATAATTTTTTATTATCCTTATTTAATTCATTTCCCCTTTCACTGCCCCTATGTAATTCATCTAATAATAAACTATACTTATGATTATTAATATCATTATATAAATAAATAATTTTATTATACCTTTCTCGGGGATATATAACTTCAAAAATAATATCATGCTTTATATACAGTGGATTTTCAATAACGGGAAGACTCTCATAATAAGATTCAAAATTTCCATATTCAGTTAATAGCTCTAAGGATATTTTATATATTGCCCTAACATATCTGTTTTCTTCTTCGGTAAGATTTTTAAATTCCTTGGGGAATTCTATAACAGGTTCTCGAATCAAATCGAATATTTTAATTTTAATACTTCGAATAAAATTGACTTCATCAATAGGCTCTTGTAGTTCAAGACAGGATTTATATATCTTATCATTCTTTTGAAGAAAGTTATAAAAATCTATCAAAGCTAAAATATCTGGATTTTTACAATTGGATCGTCTCCATTCTTTTTGAACTGCATCCTGCTGGATTTCTTCTGATTTATTCAAAGCTAAAACTTGATTGCGCCTATTACAATCTGCATTTGACATCTCTTGGTATCTTCTCGCGCTTTCCCTTTCTTCAGCTGATGGTTTTGCCATATAACTGCTTTGGAATTGACCTAAACAGGATTCAAATGGAACTGGAGGATTAAAATGCCGATCTACTATTTTTTTATAAGGAAATTCATATCTTGAGATAAAGTTTTTTACTTCGGGGAAGGCGATGGGGTAATGATATTTATTATAGTAGGCTTCAAAATTATTTCTAATTATGTAAAGTCTATTTAAAGTTTCCTGATAAGTCATTGTGTTAGCAGTATTTTCCTTAGGAGCTTCCGATTGTGATTGTGAAAAAGTAGGAATCGATAAAAAATAGAGTAGAATCAGTAATTTCAATGGTATTCTCATAGAGTATATGTTTAAGAAGGGTATTTACTTTTTAATGGAGGATAGTATAAAATTCAATTATAAAATTATATATAATTAATTAAAATCCTGTCTTTTTTTTCAATATCCATCTCTTTACAGTATCATCTTCCTCTTTGTTTAGAATATTTTTAATAATTTTCTCTTTTTCTTTCTCATCTAAAAGAGGATGGTAAGTATTTCTAAATTTATCAATAGCCATTTGTAGTTCAGATAAATCTTGTTTTTTATCAATATTGGAAGGAGATATATCAACTTTAGGATCTTTTTTTTCGGAAGATTCAATATTTTTACTACTTACTTCTTGTTTGCTAGTAGTATGATTTTCTTTTTCTATGAATTCATTTGAAATATTTTTTGTATTACTGAGTGAACTGGATTTCTCGAGAACTTTTTTTTGAATTTTGAGACTCCTATTTTTAGTTATCATATTAGAATTTTTTTGAGGAGTGATTTCTTTTACTTTTGAAGGCGGTATTTTTTCCTTTATTTCGATTTTTTCAGAATCAGGTATATGTAGTACAGGTTCAGGTATTATAGGATTTATAATTTCAGATTTAACTTTAATTTTATCAGTTTTCTGAATTTGAAAATTATAGATTCCTATGGTAATCAATGTGAGAAAAAAAAGAGGTACTACGAAATATTTCGATAATTTTTTAGATTTTATTTTTTCTCTCTTTTTGCCTGAATAATGGATAAATAAAAGATGGGTAATATCATTTTCTCCAAATTTATTGTATAGAATTTGTCGCGTTTGTAGTACGGATTTTTCGGAATTTTTCGAATTTAAAAATAATTTCCAAAACTCGATTGCAAATTGTACTGCTTTTTGTGTATTTACAAGATGAGAAAAGCCCACCAATTCCCTCACGCCAATTTTTAAAAGAGTTCTTCCCAATCCATCTTCGAGTGAAGAATCTATTCCAGAAAAACAGGTATTAAAAAATGCCAAAGAGATATTAGATAAATCCTGTCCCTCCCATTCAGAGGGAACTAGAATTTTATTTTCAGAAATATAAATTCCCTCTTTCTCAGAATGTCCCGCAAAATGAACAAATTCAGAAGAATTTAAGGATACCCATATTTTATTTAGTATATTATCTCTTCCTAATATTGTATCATATGAAAATTTATTTTTGCTAAAGATAGATTGAAGAGATTCTTTTTCTACAGTCAAAGAATCTTTTAGTTTAGGGTGATTTTGAATCCAAAGGAGAACACTTCCGCTCCCCTTTTTTTTATCTGGAATTGGAATCGGAGATCGTATATTTCGTAGTACAATATACTTTTCTCCAAGCAAAAAATCATCCTCTGCAGGTAAAATCTCAAAGGGTAAAAGATTCCACTCAGGGTCTGTTATAAATATAAATTTACTTATTTCTGGTTTTTTCCATTCTTTTCCACCAAATAAAACAGACTCAAATACTTTGCTCTTTTTTAATAATGTTTTTCGTATTTCGTTTTGACTGGGACTATTCTTATTTTTGTTATGCAGTATATAATTTACCCAATCCCGCCAATCTTCTTTGATGGGATTTAAGATTGTTAGGGAAGTATGATTATAAATTTCTACCGCACCTATGTTTTCCCAGGATACATCTACACGATCTTTATCGATAGACACGATCCGGATTGTTAGTGTACCCTTCATTTTATATTGTAACTCTCCAATTTATCATCTAAATAATACATGAGAATTTTTTATACAAAATTGCAGTCTATAATTTGTTTTGACAAGACCTATTTGAGATTTCTACTTTTTGTGCTTGTTTCGCAAGAAAAAGAGGATTTTTAGTATTACGTTTATTCGATTACTATATTACTAAAGCTTCCGTTTGTGAGTGCAACATCCTTTTGAGGTAGTCTTAGGTAGGGTAATCTGTGAACGACCAAGAGTAATAATTATCTATAGAACACCATTTTCTTTGAGAACTAATTCGGAAAGACCAGTGATTTCGAGAATATCCGAAATAGGGTACCCCTTGCTTTTCATTAAACGGGCAGATTCTAATTTGCCTTCTAATTTGCCCTCTATCTTACCTTTTTCGATTCCTTCAACTCTAGCTTTGTCGAGATGGGGTTTTACAAGATCGGTGATGTCTGATTCATAAACTGTCGCCATGTATTTTCTCCTGATATTGGGATCTTTTTCAAATGCTTCAATTCTATCTGAAACTATCTTTTTCAATTTGTCAATCCTATTTGCTTTCTTAGAATTAGGTGGATTTTCCAATAAATTTAGAAGTTTATAGAAGACTTCATCAGTAGAAAAATTTCCCAGATACATTCTATCGATTCCCTCAAAACTAATCTTGTGTATTTCAATTAAGTAGACCTTGTAAAAGTTGGAATCAATTTCCCATACTCCTTGTTCTACCTCTTTGCAATAGGCGGAGTATTTTTTTAAAAACGCACGCGGATGTGTATTTACCAATAAATTCATGGTGGTGTTTTCAAAGCTTGCCGACTTGGTCATATTCAAATAGCCGTAAAAGTAAATATGGGAATCGTAAATATCGGAGAGCTCGAGGGAGTCAGGTTTAGATTTGAAGCTTATGAGATTATTCTCTTTCCAATACCGAAAGAGGGTAAAGTCTTCTGGGATGCCCTGTTCGGGTTTTTTTACCACAAGTAGATCAAGCCTCTTGGGAAGTTTGAAAATTTCCAGTTCGGTTTCCACGCGAAAGCCTTCCTCCTCAAAAAATGACTTACTGCAAATCTTGAAGAATTCGTCAAATGTGAGTATGATCCGTGAATCATTTTTCATGATAAGGATATTTTTTTTGTGGGTTAAAAATTTGTCAATAGTAAACTAAAAAATACTTAATAGGTAAATAGTTACTATATAAATAGTAAACGCTTGAAAGGTAAATATACCAGAGAAATCAATTTAAAGGTAGTATGAGGAAGAGAAATTGAGGATTAAATAATTTTTCCCAAATCACAAAAAAATAATTCCCTCTAATACTACTAAACATATATTATATATCTATGCGTTTACTTCCCCTACATAACGACTATATCTTCAAAGCCCTCTTTGTCAGAAATCCCGACATTCTCCTCGATCTCATCAACGCCCTGCCCCAATTTACGGGGGAGCACAAAGTCACAGAGATCTCTATCTTAAATCCCGAACTCCCCAAACTAGGTGAAATCGACAAAGTTTCCATCCTTGACATACGCGCCAGGGATCTAACGGGGCGGGAATTCATTCTGGAAATGCAGGGAAATTCTCATCCCTTCCTGCCCGAGAGGCTTCTCCTCTATTGGTCAAAAACTTTTAGTAGCGGAATCCAACAGGGAATGGAATACTCTGCCCTTCCCAAAGTATACTCTATCAATTTCCTCAACTTCCTAATGATCG
>CANGZW010000134.1 GCA_947458405.1 Leptospiraceae bacterium | reverse complement strand
GGAGCTTTTTTGGCTAAGTTTTCTTTGTTAGAATAGGAAATATCATCTATGGGGGGGATTGGATTATTTGGCATATCTGCAATATGTATTACGCCACCATTCAATGCCGCCATGGAAGCTGAGTGAAAATCTTCTTTATAATTATGAGACCCACTTACATCTTCTCGAGCATGTACATGAATATCTCCAAACCCCGGAAAAATTAGATTTTGGTCAGGAGAAAAGATCTTTGTTCCAGTCTCAATACCTTCTCTTACACTCAGAATTAAACCACTAATTTCATCAAATTCAATGGTACCTTGGAAAATTCTTTCATGTGTTACAATTTTGCCTGCAATTTTAGTTGCTGTCATTGTTACTGATCCTTTGCTTTACTGAACTTTTGAACGTAAACCTGGCTTGGAGGCAATAATTTGTGAAATCTTTTGTTTAATTGAATCATCTTCCTTACCTGTTGCCTGGTAAAGATTCTCAAGAATTGAGATAGCTTTTTCATGTAAGTTTTGTTGGTAAAATATATTTGCTTCCATTTTCACTGCCTGTACTGTTATGAAGTCTAAATTCCCTTTGGATTCCCTCAATAACTCTAATGCTTTTACGAATTCTTTTTTATTATAACAGGAAATTCCCTTTAAAAAAATTACTTCCCTTTCGTTTATTTTTAATTGTAGTCCATCTTGCAAATTGTGATTTTTTTCATTAATTTCTTCCAATGCATCTATATCTCCAGAGCTTACTGCCGCAATAAATGATAACCATATATAAACGGAACGTAAATCTGGACTTACTTTTTCATATTCAATTTGTTTGAGTTCTTCCAATATAAGGGACGGCTTTTTTCTTGATTCTAAAATTTCGTAGAGTAAAATTAATAAATTATTGGAATGTTTTTCTCTAAATTCATCTGAAAATATTCGTGCCCGAAGAGCATTTCTATACATTGTATTCAGTTTAGGGTAATACAAATCTAAATCTTTTTCGATTATTTGTGATTCTATTACGAATTTCATAAGATTTTTTAAGCTAAATTCAAAACCAGAAACTATTAACTCATAGTATGCAGATTTAGCCACAGCATGATGAGAGGAAGAATTGAGTGGTTCTACCTGCAAATAACTCTGACTGATGGAAGTAAATTCTATAACCTGATCTTTTACTAGTTTTCCACTGGCTAATGTTTCTATGATCTTTTTTTCATTTTTTGCATATTTCTGAGGAATATTTCCCGCAAACAAAAGCTGAATTTCTTTTCGTTTTTTAAAAAAAAGGGTTCCTAAGGCGATGAGAAGAACTACCAACAGAAATGGCTTAAAGTTGGTAGCCTTCTTTTTATCTACTTTGTAGTGTCTGGGTAAATACAAATTATCCTATTTTCCTACGATAAACACCATATTTGTTGTAGCGGAGCCCCCGATATTTAACATTAAACCGTTTTTAGCTCCTTCTACTTGGTATTCTCCTGCAGTATTAGAAACTTGTTTGTATAAATCCAAAATCATTCTAACTCCACTTGCTCCCACTGGATGTCCTACACCAATTAAACCACCACTCGGATTGATAGGTTTTTTACCTTTAAAATCAATCACGCCTTGCTGAATGGCTTCATGTTCTTTTCCGGGTTCTGTAATACCGAATGCTGAAATAGCGGCATATTCAGAGGATGTAAAACAATCATGTGTTTCAAAAACATCAATATTTGCTACAGATAAATTGGCTCTCTTGTAAGCATCATCTACGGTAGTCTTAGTCCAAGGTACTACATATTTATTTCCTTCGGATTCTGCAACTTTTCCTGCAAAAGTAATAGGTGCAACTCTATGACCCCAACCTTTAATTTTAGGAACATCCGCTTGATTGATTCCTCTTTTTTTAGAATATTCAGCTGTATAAGTAGGAGAAGCTAGTACTACTACTGCCGCACCATCAGTTACCTGAGAGCAATCCGTAATACAAAGTCTTCCACCTACAGACATATTATTCTCGCCACCTCTCGCAGAAGCATGTTCTTTGTTCATAAACCAGCTTCTAGTTTGGGACTTAGGATTTCTTTTTGCATTGGCATAATTGATTCTAGAAATTTCAGCGAGAGAATCCATAAAAACATCTTCTTTGAGTTTGTATCTCTCAAGTAGTACATCTGCTAATTTTCCAAATAATTTCGGAAAAGGAAATTCAACCCCTTTGGCTTCTTTTTCGTAGTACGCGGCTGTTCCCAGAAAGTCTCCACCTATAGCAGAACTAACAGTCTTCATAACTTCAATTCCCACTACAATCGCTAAGTCATAGTCACCCGCTCTCAGGTGGGTAGAAGCCGCATCGAGTGCTACAGATCCAGAAGCACAGGCTGCTTCGTATCTTGCTCCCGGAACTCCGTTGAATGCAGAATTTACTTCTGTCAAAAAAGCTCCCAAGTGTCCTTGGGTTGTGTACTGCTCTGCATCAAAATTCCCAACAAAAACGGCTACTCTATTGGTTTCATTGAGCCTTTTGATTTCAGCATATTCGATTCCTACTTTTGAGAGAGAATCTTCCACTACTTCCCGGAGCATTGCCATAAAGGACTTTCCTTCTTTGCTCCAGTTTCTCTGAAAATCTGTTTGTTCTCCGCCTAAAATAAATACTTCTTGTGACATTTGTCCTCCTAGTTATGCTCTAAAAAGTGCTCTGGCATCCAGAACATCTTTTAATTGATAGAATGGCTTGTTCTTATCTGCTTTGGAAAGCTCAGATGGAACAGGAACTTTTGCTTTTTCTAAGAGCTGGATTGTTTCTCCGACTCCACCTAAAAAATCAACAAGTGCAGATGCAGGCACCCAATTGAAACCAAAACCCATAGCTTTATCTGCGTTTTCTTTGTTTTCTACAACTTCTCCAACAATAGAAAGTGAGTAACTGATGTATCTAGCTATAAAATACCGACAAAGATCTGCTTCTAATCCGGAGGCAGTTTTGATTACTTTCATAGCCCCTGCATAGTCGGACTCCCCTATTTTCTTAGAAGCTTCCTTGGTAAAAGCTATATCAAACTTGGGATAAGGATCATAATTTCCTGTGCTGATATTATATACATATTTTTCTCTCTTCCCATCAGCAGTTTTTGATCTCTTCACCAGACCCTGACCTGACTTGGCACCCAAATTCCCTGCATCGATTAATTTTTGCATATAACCGGGAAGTTTAAATGTTTCATGAGCTCCATCTTTTGTGAATTCATATAGATTATCTACAATTGCCTTATGAACATCCAATCCAACAAAATCAACAGTTGCCAGAGGCCCCATTGCTCTTCCTGTGAATCCACCCATGATTTCATCCATGAGAGCAATTCCACCCTTATCCGAATATTTTTCAGCAAGTTGGGCGATTTCATTCATCAATTGAAAACCAATACGGTTTCCTGCAAAAGCAGGTGTATCATTGGTATAAACAACAGCCCTACCCAGTGTTTTTTCAAGGTAATGTCCCAAATCTTTTTTGATTTGGGGATCTGATCCCTTATGTGATACTAATTCACATAAAATCATTTTATAGGGAGGATTAAAAAAATGAGTTCCAAAATAATGCTTTTGACCATCCTCATCAAATGATTTAGAGAGCCTTTCAATAGATAATCCCGAGGAAACAGTAGAAATAATAGTACCAGGCTTTCTACTTTTTGCAATTTCTTTATTGATAGCTTCTTTTACGGAATAGCTTTCTGCTACCAGCTCAAATACCCAGTCCGATTCTGAAACTGCTTTCGCAAGATCATTCTCGTACGTACCAGCTATCATTCTAGTCTTTATAGTATCAGTTCTAACAGATTTAACTGCTTTTGTGATACCTTCATTTGCTTTACCCAAGTCACGGGCAAGCATATACACTTTTGCTTCTCCAAAAGAAGCAATTACCCCCGCACTTCCGGCACCCATAGCACCATTCGCACCCAAAACTGTAACTGTTTTAATTTGTCTCATAAAATTATAATCCGAATATGTTTCTATTTGTAATAATTTTTAATAGGGAAGGAAAAAGAAAGAATTTTTGCAGAAAGTTTCCAAACAAATTTTATTTAAATAGAAGCCTCTGAAATCTCTTTTTAGGAGAATTATAAATAAAACGTATTACGTATTATCAAAAAAGCAAGTTTTCTGAATATTCATATTTAAAAGCTCTCTCAGAAACCATATAATTCTCATGAATTGTCCACAAATAAATCCAGGGATTTTCTTTGAATAATATTTCCATAACTCTCTGTTGGTCAGCTTCTTCGAGCTCCCCTTCAATTCTGGATTTTTTAATTATTTCATTTATTTCTTCATTTTCATAGAAGGCTCTATTTCCAGCATTTCCCTTGGAATCAGAAGCAAAGAGGGGGTCGATAAAATTTAAAGAAGAATTATAATCAAGATACCATGTTAAAAGAGTAATATCCCCCTTCTTTTCGTCGTTTTCTTTGTAGAGAGATGACTTTTCCATTGGGTTTATTTTAACTTTCAATCCGATATCGACCAAGTATTGTTGGATTGCTAATCCTTTGGCTTTATTTTCATCATCCGCGCGCATTCTTATATCTAGCTCTCTCTCCAGAATTTTAGGATAACAGGTGGATTTACTTAAGTATTCCTTTGCTTTTTCTGGATTGTATGAAAATTTATAGTTTGGATTTTTTAATTTATCAGAAGTATACTCTGGAGGAAATGCTAGATACAATTCATCAGCCTGGGTATGAAAAATTTTATCAATGATAGATTTCCTATCAATTGCATAATTTAAAGCCAATCTAAAATTACTATCGAAGCATGGGTCTTCCCAAAAAATTGTCGCGTATTGAATGGATTTGCCCTTAACGCTTGCTACTTTATTTCCCCTTGAGAATGGATTTTCCATTAAAAAATACGGTACCTTAAAAATATCCAAACGCTTCCGAATAAACAAGAATAGTGCCGTTGCTGAGTTTGTGAGAACTCTGAGATGTATATAAGGAGGCTGTTCGGGCCCATTTTTATTGGATGATAAAAACAAGTAATCTCCCCTCTTCCATTCTTTTAAAGTATAGTCGCCATAGGAAATGAATGAACCTGATTCCTTATGAGCTTTTTCAGAATAAATAGAGGTTCCAGTTTGTGAAAGTAATTCCAGAAGTTTATACTTTTTACCACTGAAGAGAATTACAAAATCTTTTTCATTGAGTTCTTCGATAGAATGAATGGGTTCATAAAAGGATTTTTTTGGATTATCTTCCTTAATTAATCTTCGTAAACAATAGAGAACATCGGAAGACTGAATGGGAACTCCTTTTGTGTCTGTTATATTTCTCAATCGAATATGTAGTACGCCAGGCATAGGAAAACTGAAAGATTCTGCCAAATCGGGTACGACTCTTTCATTGATTTGTGTAAATAAATTTCTAAAAATTAATCTATTAACTCTCGAAGAAACTAAATCCACTCCTATAAGTGGATCGAGAGAAGAAACATCAGAAGGAATTGCAACACGAATAGTTCCCTCAGGCAAACTTTCAGTGAAGTTACATTGTTGAAAAATAAAAATTAAAAAAATAAATATACTATTTGTTAGAAGACTTTTAAATTTCGTATTACGAAGTATTTCAAAGTTCAAAAATAAAAATGATTTTAATCTCATCTTTTATTTTTCCTTTTTGTTTTTATTTTTAAAATCATTTGTTCTTTTAATTATATAATATAATGAAAAAGTAAATCCCAGAATACTCCCTATCATTATTCCAAAGGGAGAAGTTTCAAATTTTTCATCAAGATAGTTACCACCCAATACAAATCCAATAAAAATAAAGGCAAATTCGGTTCCCAGGCTCGATAAATCCCATATATTCACTGTAAAATTCTACCGATCCGTGACCATCGAATATTCATTCTTAAAATTCTATACCTAAATGTGCGAAAGACCCAATCTAAGGTACTTTCATGGGTAAAATTTCCATCCAACTCAGACGTATCACAATACTTTAAAACTTCATCATTACTGTGTCTCATCTCTTGATAAGAATCAAAATCATTGTCTTCAGGAATTTCTTTAAACATACAGGTATAATCTTTCCAATTGATTGAAAAGTAAATTATAAATGCCTTCCCTAATATATCTTCGCGTTTTACCAATCCCCAAAACCGAGAATCACTGGAGTCATCCCGATTATCACCCATGACCATGTAGTGTCCTTCTGGGATTTTACAAATTGAATCGGGACAATTTCTTCTGATATAACCATAAACTGCATCGTGATACCCTTCTAATACAAAATGATTAAAATCTCTTTTGGACTCCAAAAATAAGGCTTTTCCCATAGCTCTGGTATTATCCATATCTGTTAACTCTTTTCCATTAGGAATAGGAGTCGGATTATAAGTTTTGTACTCATTGCTTCCAGCTTCTCGGTATTCAATATATGTATAGTCTACATAATCTCCTTGAGAAGTTTTCATTTTTTTCTGATTGATTCTGAGTTCATCTCCAGGCATTCCCACAACTCTTTTTACAAATCGTTTAGCAAATAAATTTCCAACGATAGGAATCTGACCTGGCTTTCGGTAGGTAATCCCTGATTCAGAATCCGAGGGTATTTCCTCTTGAATAGCCCTATCGGGAGGAATAAATGTAACTATGTCCCCTCGTTTAGGGTTATCGTAACGAAAAATTTCTCCCTCCGAAAAAGGCATACGGAAGGAATATCTCATTTTATTCACAAATAAAAAATCCCCGATTTTGAGGGTAGGTAACATGGAACCTGAGGGTATATTATTAGCATCTAGAATGGAGGATTTAAAAGCAAATACTACAAAAATGATAATAAACAAGGAAATAGTAGAGGATAATAAACCTGGCTCTTCGGCCTTTTTTTTCTTTTGCTCTGAATCGTTGGTGTCATTCTTAGACATATTATGAGTAGAATTATTGAGGGCAGAAATCTGTGAATTATTTTTTTAAATGAGAATAAGTAATGGAATTTTTTGAATTTAGAGGGAAAAGAGATCTTTATTCCTTAAAATACAATGATGTCTATTGGTCACAGGACGGCGGATGGGCTGAAAAAAATTATGTTTTCTTGGATTCAGTAGGTACTTCAGAGAGATGGGCAGAAAAGGAAGTCTTTTCTATTCTTGAATTAGGATTCGGAGGGGGCATAAATTTTTTAGCTACCCGTCAAAAATGGAGAGATTCTAAACTTTTCGAGAAAAAGCTAAATTACATAAGCATTGAACAAAACCCACTACCACGGACAACTTTAGAGAGTTTATACAATAGCCTAGAAATTGATACATCATTGTATGACGATTTTTTAAATAAATACAGTACTATAGAGAAGGGAAGTCATATCCTAAGTTTTCGGAAGGACTCTCTTGACCTTCACCTAGAAATAGGAGATGTATTACATATATTGAAAAATTTAAATATAGAAGTCGATTTACTTTTTTTAGATGGATTTTCACCTTCGAAAAATCCAGATATGTGGAGTTTGGAAATTTTCCAAGAGCTATTTCGAATTTGTAAGCCGAATGGAATTTTTACAACCTACTCTACAGCTTCGATAGTAAAGGAGAATGCAATTTCCTGTGGATTTGAGATTGAAAAAATACAGGGATTTGGAAGAAAAAAGTGGCTATTACATGGATTTAAGAAAGATAGCTCTAATAAAGTAGTACGAAATCCTTATTTTTCATTCCAAAATTTAAATCGTATTACAAAATCAACTGCAATTGTAATTGGTGGAGGATTGGCGGGAACTGCAATTGCTAGGGCATTGTCAGAGAAAGGAAATAAAGTCACACTTATAGAACGGGAAAATAATTTAGCGAAGAAAACATCAGGGAATCCCGCAGGTATCATCAATCCAAATATAACTGTTGATGTTTCCAATATTTCAAAAATTGAATTGAATGCCTATTTTCATTTACAGAGAGTTTTAAATGAATATAAAAATGATCCTAATTTTAATTTTGCAGTCAATGGAGTTTTCTTATCAAGTGAAAATCATGAATTTAAGAGACAATCGAAAGGAATTTTCAATCATAGTTTATCGAATGATTTAATTTTCTCAAATTCAGACTCCCTTTTAAACAAAGAAGGTTTTTATCTTCCAGATGCAGGATGGATCGATCCTACAACATTATGTAATACTAATATTAATTTTAAATTAGAAGATAAAGTGGAAGTAATTTTTAACTCAAATGTATTACATTTTAAAAATGAAAATAATAAATGGAAAGTGAGTGATGAAAATAAAAACGAGTACCACTCTGATATTTTAGTAATTGCGAATTCAGTAGATAGCAATCAATTTGAATTAACCAATTGGCTTCCGATTCGTAAATTTAGAGGTCAAATCATTTACTTAACAAAAGAGATTTTTCCCTATTCCTTAAGTCATGTGTATATCCTGGATGATTGTTATTTGATTCCCCAAAAAGACTATACAATTTTAGGTGCAACCTACGAAAAAGATGGAGATAATTTAGAAGTAAACATTGCAGATACAAAAAATTTAATCAATCGTATTGCGAATATTTTTTCTCTTCCATCAAAGATAGAATATGATATGATTAAAGGAAGGGTTGGAATTAGAATTACAACTCCCGATCATCTTCCAATCTTAGGACCCGTACCTGATTTAGACTTTTTTAATGAAGAGTATCACGATTTGTCCAAAGGTGGAAATGGAATCGGATTAAAAACTGCTCAATATGTAAATGGATTATTTCTTTTTACAGGATTTGGTTCCAAAGGAATTTTACTCACAAATTATTTAGCAGAAATTTTAGTGAAAATGATCGGAAATGAATACACAGGATTGGGAAGAGATACAGTAGAATCTATTCTTCCATCAAGATTTGTTGTAAGGCGACTCATGAAGAGAAAAGGATATTGATAACTAATTATTTTTGGATATTAATTCAATCTAATCGACTTTAAAAGGATGAAAG
>CANGZW010000133.1 GCA_947458405.1 Leptospiraceae bacterium | reverse complement strand
CCAATGTGAGTATGAACTCCAATTAATTTTAGCTTTCCTTTGCTAAATGAGATCTTTCTCACGGCTTCTAATGCATGACCTGTTTCTAAATTAAAGCCGAATCTACTCCAGATAGGGTACATTCCCGCATCCATATTGATCCGAATCGCTATCTCAATTTCTTTGCCGATTTCTTCCGAAATTTTTATTAAATCTGAAATTTCATCTAAATGGTCAGCATGGATTTTTGCTCCATCTATAGCCGCCTGTTTTAAAACGTCGTACGGTTTATAGGGTCCATTAAATATAATTTTATTGCCTGGAATTCCATTTGCCCTAGCTTTTTTATATTCAAAACCTGAGACTACTTCCGCCCAACATCCTTCATCATGAAATATCTTACAAATTGAATTCAAATAATTAGTTTTGTATGACCATGCTGGCTGAAAACGGGGATATCTGGTTTGAAAAGCCTGTTTAAATTCTTTCATTTTTCTTCTTATAGAAGCCTCCGAAAAAACAAAAAGAGGAGATCCATGTTCTTCTATAAGTTTTTCAATTTCAACTCCATCAATAGAACTCATATTTTCGGGAAATACGCTCCCACCAAATTTGTTAGCCGCTCCCATATATTGTCTTTGAATAATAGGTCTGGTATATAGTTTTTTTTCCATGATTAATCCTTATGATTTAATTCTGCTTTTGTTGAAAGGGATTCTATGTACTTCATAGGAACTATTTCATCCCAACTGTGTCTTACAAATATTATTCCCGGTTTATAAGTATGATTTTCGGGAGTTTCCTCTCCCAAGCATGCCTTTAACAGCATCTCAGGTAAGTTGAGACCAGCCGCTGTTGTGAGATACACCCATGCTGGAAATCGGGGATTAATCTCTAAGAGATATATTTTTCCCGTTTTGTTTTCCATTATATACTCAAGCTCACAACCACCATTCCATCCGATTTTTTTTAAAATTTTAATACTCATCTCAGATACATCAGGATTGGAAATTGTAACACCTGCCCAGGCTTTGCCCTTATCTGTGACGTACATTTTTTTCATAACTACATGAGAAATCATCTTTCCATTTCTGGAGAATGCACATGTATTTAACTCTTCTCCGATAATACACTTTTGAAGTATAATAGGAATACCCCATTTACCTGCAATATAATAGAAGAAACCTACCGCTTCTTGTAAATTTCTCGCTAAATATGCTTCATAAAAAATCCCTTTTACAAACATAGGATATCCTATCTTTTCTGCTACCTGAGCAATGGCAGTGGAATCTTGAATTGTGTAGGTCTCTGGCAGTAGTACATCTGAATCTTCAAGGGTATCTTTTAGCATTGTTTTATCCCTCATCTTCAGTTGACGTTTATCGGGTAAAAATAATTTGATATTTTTTTTATTAAGTTGTTCCGAGATTGCAATAAAATTGTCCAGCTCCGAATCTAAGGCGGGAATGATTACATCCAATTTAACTTTTTCGTGAATATATAAAATCCTCTCGAGTAATAATTCCCGACTGGCATTTGGATAGGGAATAATATAAGTAGAATCAATTAGTTCCTTCATGAAATTTCCAGGCTCCAATACGTCGTACGCCAATCCGATTAATTTGGGCTTAAGGGATGATTCTTTTAGGGATCGCAATATTGGAACCCCGGGTCCCGGACTATCTACAGCATTGAGACCAGTCACTGCCACACAAATTGTCATTGAATTAAGCCTTGTTCTTTTAATTGAATAAGAAAATCTGACATATCCCTTTCCAATTGCTCCAAAGGAATGTCATATTCTTGATATATTTGCTTAGTTATTTCAACTATATCCTCTCCGCTCTTTAAAGATTGGATAATTTTCATTCCCACTTCATTTACTGTGAATGTTTTTCCAGCAAACGGATCAAAAATAAATCCTGTATCACTTATTGCTAAATTTTTAAGGTTATTTATTTCCATATATTCTTCCTTTTTTATAATTCTTTGACTAACTAATGAGAGCATTCAAACAAAGTTTTTATCTCTGTTATTAATTTTCCTCTAAAATAAATATCTTATTTTATAATGATTCTAAGTTGATTCCTCGAAATAAATTATATCTAAATTAAAATATTTTAGAATAAATATTTTTATACCAAAAAAAGAGAAGCAATAAATAGAGAAGCATTATTATTTTTCTCGGAATCCAATCATTAGACAAACTAGTATTGGAGATTTATTTTTTTTCTATTATAGCACACAGAGAAAAAGAAATCGTCCGTTCCGATAGGATTGGACTATTTTTAATAAATTATTTTTGATACAGAGGAAAAGCGAAATCTATGAAGTGAAACTCCCTTAAAAAGGACAATATTAGTTTTTCAATATATTATATAATTTATAGATAGTCATAGGGAGTAAAAGAATAGGTAAGCCGATATACAATGACCAAATTAATTCTTTGTCAAACAACATTAAAAATACTGCAATCAATTGAGAGTATATCGCAAATAATGTGATATAGGGAAAAAAGGGAGTTTTGTATTTTAACATATGCTCAGAATGATTAGAAATTAATTCTTTCCTAAAGTTATATTGAGACCATGAGATTGATATCCATGCTATCGCTCCACTAAATCCAGAAAGTGCCAATAAATGCTGATAAATTCCCGAGCCCACAAAATAATAGACTAATAATCCGATCCATACTCCTAAGAGGGAAAATAATGTAGAATACACCGGTATATGATTGGATGAAAGGCTAGAAAATATTTTTGGTGCCATTCCATCTAAAGCTAATGTATAGAGTGCTCTAGAAGAACCATATAAACCCGAATTTGAGCAAGAAATAGCGGCAGTAATAACAATAAAAGTAAATAAACCAGATGCCCATTTATAGTTATGAAACAGGAGTGCATCTGCAAAAGGACTACTCTCTACAGCAATATTGTCTACTGGAAATATTAAAACTAATAATAATATTGGTACTACATATAAAAAAATAATTCTACGTGTTACATTTTTAACGGCTATGGGTATAGAAATTTCTGGATTTTGACTCTCTCCGGCAGATATTCCTATCAATTCAGTTCCCTGAAAATTTACTAAAATAATTATCATTGTAAAAAATAATGTTGTGTATCCATTAGGAAACCATTCTATATTAGAAACTAAAAATGGACTTGTATTACTGACTAAATTTTCATAAATTAAAGTATAATTTGCAATTATACTAAATAAAATAATTGCCAAAATTTTTAAAATAGCAAGCCAAAATTCTGTTTCACCAAAAGAGCTCACTTGAAATAAATTTATGATGGTTATGATTATACCGAATATAAATGCCCAAACAAACTGTGATACGAATGGAAAATATAAATTCATTAAAAATCCACCGGCTATCATCTCTGAAGGAACATAACTAATCCATGTCATCCAATATGACCATCCCACTCCACAAGCCCATGTAGGAGAGATAAACTCCTTCGCAAAATGCAAAAAAGATCCTGCTGTTGGTCTAGCAACCGCCAATTCCCCTAATGAAAACATGACAGCCTGTACAATAAGTCCACCTAATATATATGCTAAGAATGCAGATGGGCCCGACTTTTGTATTACAATTCCATTCCCGAGGAAATACCCACTCCCAATGATTCCACCCAGTGCAATAAACTGAACATGTCGTGGTTTAAGTCCCCGACTTAATGCTTCTGGCTGCATCTTTATTTTTCTTCTATTTCAACCACACCGAATACACTGCTAATCTTTATGTCTATTGCTTTAGCTTTATCATTGTATGCTTTATTAGTGTATATGTTTTTAAAAAAAGGAATTATTCGCATTCCATTAGGTAATTTCACTAAGCCTAATGTTGGGTACAATAAAATTCTAGTAGGGATATCCGCTTTAATTAATAATTTATTTTTTGCAAAAACAGTATTGGAATCTATTAAGTGGTTTCCCCCTCCGACTCCGAGAGTTGTAAAGTCTGTGACTGCACTTGAAAACATAACATTGTACTCAGAATTTGGATCGTGTACAACTAATTTTCCTACTTTAAATATCAGAGTGTTTGATTCTGGATTGGAACCAAATCGTAAGTCAGTAAATATTACGTTTAGACCAATAAAGATTAATAAAAGTATAAAGAAGGGCTTAAAGAAAGCAGTTGATAAATTAAAAAAGAATTTTATAAATAAAGCTACACCCAAAATAAATAAAATAGCACCAAGTACGGGAGAAGAAAACAAAATCATAGCAAATTCCAAACTACAAAAGGGTATTTTGCCTGACTACTCAATAAATTTCATGAATTTTATTAATTTTCTTACCTTTTTTATTCATTTTTATAAATCTCAATGAATTAATTTTTCAAGTGTTATAAAAAAAGGAATAATGTAAATAATTTTACATTATTCCTCCTCAAAACCGAATTTCTAAATCTCTTTAGACTATCGTCTAAATACTCTCAGAAGAGACAGGGAGCCCTGTATAAACTTTAACTCTATAAGGCATTGGAGGCTCCCATTTTATTTTTTTTCTCTAATTAGAAACTAGATTCAACTTTTACATTCTGTGCTTCTTCAATTAAATAAGTAGGAACGATTTGTTTTCTGCTACCATTTACAGATTCCATAGATAGTATTGATACTGATCCAAATTCCATAGAATTCAATTTGATTTCTTCTAGCTTTGCATTTTTTTCAGTATAAAACTTTCCTGGTTTGTTTTTAAAAACAACGATAGTCTCTACAGTTTGGTTATTTTTAAAAACTAGATCCATTCTGTCGCCATCTACTTTTTTTGTAACACTGGTATTGCCTTCAGAAGCAAGCTCTTGGACTGGTTTTTCATTCACTGCCAATGGATTTTTATCTGTCCAGAATTCAAGTAAATTGAATACTATGATATCCAAAAAAAATGAAATACCATACACAGGTAAAAACACGAATACAAGCATAACAATTGATTTAATTACCCCACCTAGTTTTCCTGTTGCTCCAAAAGTCAATCCATCGTTTACATCATATATCTTTCTAACCAGAGCGAATTTGCCAAAGCAATTTCCTGATAGAAAAATTGAAAGAAGTAAAAGTGATACCAACATATTTTTTTTAATTTTTTTAACACTCATTCTTAATCTCCTATTTTTTTTATCAAACTTTAAAATAATTAAAAATAATACAAGTAAGAATTGACAAATTATTATTTTTTTGTCTTACTGAATAAATATGAATATATTACACATCAATATTTTTCATTTCATTGAAGCGATTTTTTTGCTGGTTATTTTAATTAACATAGCTTCTTATGTCTATGGTCTTTATTTGATTCTCTCTAAAAAAAGAGGTCGTACATTTTTACGTACACTCAAAGAAGGGTGGAGTAAGAAGTATATATCTCTCAATATTGTGAATATTTCCTTATTATTTTCTACTATTTCTCTATTTTATCTGATGATATATTATGGTTACTTAATGAAAATTATTACCTTTGAATCTGGATTTGTATTAAATATTTATATAACTATCTATATTATATTATCCTGTATTGGCTTGATAGTTTATGCAACCTTTGTATCTCAAAAAAATATTATGAGATTTAGAGATCTAGCTTCTGCATTGGGTATTCTATCCCTATGGAATGGATTGGATAATTTTTTCCACAATATTGGTGGAGGCGTAGTACTTCTTCCCGTAACAGCTGTGAGTAAGTTTATGAGACAGAATATTATACAATCGCAGGTAAGTGAGGTATTGGTAACTTCAATTCTCTGGCTAATAATTGAATATACTTATAAAATTAGTATCCTGTTGAGTATGATTTATTTGAATTCTATTAGTAAATAGGGATTACTACCCTTTACTTTTTTCTGGAAGTGCAGACTCTATTACACTTCTAACTTTTTTAGAAAGCTCATCTGCTTCTAGACTTGCAATTTCTTCGGGAAGTATTATGTCATGAACATATACGGATACATTAGCAGGATAGACTCTTTGGATAAAATTATCTTTTTGAATTGGCATCGCCTCATTGGCACCAATAATGGTTATAGGAAGAATGGGAACTCCCGCCATCTTAGCCAATAGAAAGCTACCTTTTTTAAACGGAAGCATTCTCCCATCCACATGCCCTCTTGTTCCCTCAGGAAAAATAATCAAAGAAGCACCTTCTTTCACTCTCTCTGCCGCGGCAAAAAGAGAGGATCGAGCATTCCTGGGGTCATCCCTATCCACTGAAATGTACCCTGCTCCCTTCATTGCTCTTCCTACAAGGGGTATTTTAAAAATGGAAGCCTTGGACATCCATCGAAATTGAATATTTAAAAAAGCATAAAACACTGGAATATCAAACATACTCTGGTGATTGGATAGCACTAAAACGGGCCCATCTCTATGAATTTTTTCAGGGTTATTCACGATAATTTTAATCATGGTTATTTTTGTAAGTGCCTTTCCCCAAAGAGTTGCCAGAAAATGAACAGCGTTAGGTATACCGATTAAACTAAAAGGTATAGCAAGCGTTGAAAGAACTGCTGTAACGGAAAGGGTAAGAAACCAAATTAAAATTGTGCGTAATAAGATCATGAAAACTTCCTTAAATGATATTGTATAATCAATCTTTGTAAGGATAGCAAGCACAAAAACAGAATCTGTTAACTATACACCTCTCTGATTCTTTACTCATGATTCGACTCAAAGAGAAGTCCATAAGCAAGGACTATTAATCTAATTCTCTAAGTTTTAACGAAATTTTAATTATCTAGTTCCGATAAAATGCTTACTAAGTCAATTTCGGAATTATTCTTAGCTAAAACTATTAAAACATCTCCTCCTTTTAAAACAGATTTACCATTCGGCACAATATAATTGTCTCCCCTACAAATCATTGTAATATGACAATCAATAGGTAATTTTAAATCAACTAGTAACTTATTTTCTACGCTTGAGTTAAAAGGTATGAATAGATCGAGTAATTTGGTATTTTTTGTATCATATATTTCTAATCCTGATTCTAAATAAGTATTACTTTCCTCTTTAATATCTAATTTTAATAATTTCGTCATCCAACGAATTGTACTACCCTGAATCAGAAGAGAAAACAGTACTACAAAAAAAACTATATTAAATATTTCCTCCGACTTAGAAATTCCAGCGGTAAAGGGAAATGTCGCCAATACAATCGGAGCGGCTCCCCTCAGTCCTATCCATGAGATTAAAAACTTCTCAGGAATGGAATATTTAAAAGGAAATAAGCAAATAAAGACAGCAACCGGTCTTGCAAAAAAAATAAGGCATATCACAAAAATTATACCGGTATCATAGATAGGTAATAATTTAGAGGGGAATACCAAAAGACCCAATGTTAAAAACATCAAAATTTGCAATAGCCATGAAATTCCATCCATAAATAATTTTATACTTTTCTTGTGTAAAAAATTTGAATTTCCAAGTACAATTCCAAAAATATATACAGATAAAAATCCATTTCCATATATATATTTAGATATTATATATATTATATACACTATAATAATTATGAAAACAGTATAGAGACCATCATATTCGAGATTTAATCTATTTATCACCAAAAGAATAAATTTTCCCGCTAAATATCCAAAAAGACCCCCAATCACAATCTGCAAAATTGAAATCGGTATCAATTGAGAAATTGTCTTGTCAGAGTCGTTTAAGAGACTAATAAATCCTAAGGTTAAAATCACAGCTACTGTGTCATTGCTTCCCGATTCAAACTCCAGAAGTGGTTTTAAATTCCCCTTTAGCCTCAGACCGGAAGACTTCAACAGGGCAAATACAGAGGCGGCATCGGTAGAGGAAACAATAGCCCCCAAAAGTAGTGACTCAATGGTGCTAAAATTATATAGAATACTGGCAATGATTCCCATAATGATTGCCGTTAGGATTACTCCCAGATTGGCAAGGACTAGGGCTTCCAAATAGATTTTGCGGATACTAGACCACTCTGCCTGCAACCCACCATCAAATAAGATATAAATTAGAGAAATGACTCCTATGATCTGGGATAATTTTTGGTCATCAAAATGAATTCCTCCTATCCCATCCGATCCGGCAATCATCCCGATCAATAAAAAGAGTAGGAGAGAAGGAAGCCCCACCTGGTAAGATATCTTACTGGCCAGAATACTCAATAGGATCAGGATTGAAATGGTAAATGAAAAGATTTCAAAATTATCGAATATGCCTTGAACCATAAAGGCAGTCTAATCCTTTCTTAGTGGGAATCAATTGAAATATTACCTTTCAATTTCAATGAATCTACTTGTATTACATAGAATCCAGAGCAATAGTATGCTTTCACAAACTTTATAAAAGGATGAAATTATATTTTTTTCTAAAAAAACAAAAATTCTTAAGTATTTTTTTATTTTTACTTTACAAAATATTAAATGGATATTACTTTGGAAACAAGGGTATAATCTAAAGATAGTTAGCAAGTTATGTAGTATAAGTTTTCGGATAGTCCCCCCCTCCCACCACGAGTAGCACTTTCCAAATTTTACTTTTTTCCTCGCTAAATCAACAGTACCCACAAAAAGGAGCATTAGTAAAATGGCACAAGGAACAGTTAAGTGGTTCAACAAGACAAAGGGTTATGGATTCATTTCTATCGATGGCGGAGATGATATTTTTGTACACTATTCAGAAATCGTCTCTGATGGTTTTAAACAATTAAAAGATGGGGAAAGAGTAGAATTCAACATCGTAAATGGCAAGAAAGGTCCAGCGGCAGCACAGGTTAGACTCATCTGATTACTTAAAAACAAGCTGTAAAAGTTTTTTAAAGCCTCGTTTATCGGGGCTTTTTTAATTTAAGAAGGGCTTTTTCTAAAAGATCACTCTCTGGAGGTAAATCGATAAGTATCGCATACCCAGAAATTAATCCTCCTTCCGAAAGCCAGAGGGACACCAAATCCCATTGTTTACTCTCCATAAGAACACCTTTTTCCCATTTTTCAGGTAAGGATATGCAACCAAAGGTGGGTGTAAAGAAAGTGTCTTCCTTTCCTCCTCCATTCAAAAACTTTTTAGGATCTAGTGTAGCTCCATGTATCCAGATATTTGACCTGCCAATCATTCCAGCCTGATATG
>CANGZW010000132.1 GCA_947458405.1 Leptospiraceae bacterium | reverse complement strand
AGATGAAATTAAAAACAAAAATCCTGCAATTGAATGATGAACAAAGAATTAAACTTCTAGCATCTAATGGAAACCTTATAAAGAGACCATTTGTGTTAGGTGAAAATTTTGGATTGGTTGGATTTAAAGAAGATGAGTGGAATAAGATATTCAAATAATCTCAAGAAAAATTTTCTATTAACTCTATTCCTTTTCCTTCTCTTATGATTTCCATATCTCCTGTACTAAAATCAATTATGGTGGATAATTCTTGTTTTAAAATTCCACCATTGATGATACCTTTCACTTTTTTGCCATATAAATCCTCTATATCATCAGCACTAATGATATATTCATCAGAGGAATAAACTGATGTACCGGTAAGTGTATTACCATGTAGTTCAAGGAGGCTCTGTAAATAGATATTATCAGGTATTCGAATTCCAATATCTTTTGTCTTTTGATTTGTAAGACTTACTCTAGGAATATTTTTATTGGCTTTAAAAATAAAAGTAAAAGGTCCCGGAGTAATTTTTTTCATCAAACGATAGGCGGAATTAGGTATGTTTTCAATGAATTCAGACGCAACTGAGATACTCGGACACAATAGTGATAAAGGTTTTGTTTTTTCTAGATTTTTTAGGATATATAATTTCTCAATCCCAATCTTGGATTGAGAATCAGCAACAAATGAATAAACTGTATCCGTTGGAAATATATAAACGTCACCATCTTTAAGGTTTTCAGATATTTGTTTTAGAATTCGTTTTTCAGGATTCTCGGGGTGCAGAGATACCAACATTAAACAAACTAAAATGTAGAAGCTGGATTACACTTACTATTTTGAAATTTTGATTTTTCAAATTGTTTGTTATAATCCAGGATTCCTTCTTCTGTCATAAACTCTCTACTAATATAGTGTTCTCCACCTTCGTAGTAACTACCCATAGTGTCACACTCTTCCACATCTTCGATGACATGTTTTTCTTCACAACCAATAAAGAGAGCTATAATCAAAATTAGAAATCCTGGGTATTTCATTCAGTAATAATTATCCTACTTTTCAACGCCAGCTTGTGGATCTTTTTTGGCTTCAGGATTAACTTCTGGAGTAACATCTCCACCTAACTTAGATGTAATACCTTTTCGTATGGCTGCTCTTTCTTTCTCTCTTTCTTTTTCTCTCTCTTCAAAGATTAACTCTTTGGAATCATCATAATCTTTGATAATTTCTTTTGGAACGTAATCATCTTCGATAAGGAGATTTTTAGAAATCTTCTCAGCAACTTTTAGATTTTTATTTTTGTTTTTACTGATAAAATAAGGAATTCTAATTAAATTTAATATTCCATTTTTATATGAATAAACCGCTTCGGTATAATTTCCTTTTTCTGCTTGCTCTACTGCAGTTGTTTGGAACTCATTTGCCGCCGCGAGATATTTTTCGTAAGATGAATTGACAGATTCAGATTTAGCATTTATTTTTAAATCTACAACTATATAGGAATAATCCGCATACATTTTTGCATATTTTTCCTTGTATTTATCTGTTAAGCCCTTGGCACTTTCATTTATATCCGTTTGATTCTGTTCAAATTTTCTTCTTGCTTCTATGTATTTTCTTTCACTGAGAGTAATCGTAGCATCTACATAGGATTTCATGATTACGTCGTACTTATCTTTTTCACCAATATTATAAAAGCTACTCTTCAGTTTTTTTAAATGCTTTAGATTAGAAGCTTTAAGTGAGTTCGCCACATTTGCCGGGTCAACAGTGACAGTTCCATCTTGTTTTGTGAGAGGAGCTTCGTCAGCTTTTTTATCAGCTTTTGTATCTACCTGAGCATGTAAATCTCCACCGATAATTGCCGATATGGAAGTCATTAACACGATAGTGAAGAGAGAAAGAATTTTTTTATCGAAGAAAGTAAGGGAAAAGTTTTTCATAGTATTCCTAGTATCGACATTTTTTTAAAGGGAGTAAATATTCTAAATGAATTCTGAAATTGTTTTAAGATCTTCCTCTCCCCGTAGAAAAGAAATATTAAAATTTTTAGGGTTTAACTTCCAAATTTCACCTTCCAACATCTCCGAGGAGTATTTTCAAAACGAAACTCCCCTGGACTATCTTCATCGAGTGACTCTAGAAAAACTTGGAATTTCTATCGCAGAAAATTCTACTTTCTATATTTCCGCAGATACCATTGTGGTTTTAGACAAAACAATACTTCCCAAACCCGGTACTCCTGAAATTAACCTTGAATATTTGCAATTTTTAAATGGAAAAACCCATTCCGTCTTCTCGGGATTGGGTATTTACTATCAAAATACTACTTATTTTAGCTTTGAAGAAACAAAAGTAGAGTTTAAAAGCCTAAAGAAAACTGAAATCGAGAAATATATTATAAATAGCAAACCCTTTGATAAAGCAGGTGGTTATGGAATTCAGGATGAAAAGAGTCCCGTAGAGAAAATTACGGGATCATATTGGAATGTGGTAGGATTTCCCCTGAGGAGTTTCTTTTCCTACCACCATTTGTGGAAAGATATTTTAATTAAGCAGTGATATCCAGAATGGATCCCCTACTATCAAAATCATTTTTTGTTTCCCCTGTTTCCTTAAAGTTTTTAGAATTTTTTGCTTCCTTGAATGCTTCTTGGTTAAAGAAGTTTTCATTGGAATAAATCTTATTCACCTGTGGAATGGGATTGTAGGTGTAAACCGGGCTTACATACATAAGCGGTTCATGTACTAAAGAAATCTTTTGTGCACCTTCACCAAATACCATTTTTTCACCTCTAATGCTTTATTGAAAAACTTTCCCGACTTGACTATTGATAGACTCAAAACAAGTATTCAAAAGTAGTCAGATTAAAATTTTTCTTATTTATATTATTGGGGATGTATGGCTGAAAAACAAGTAAAAAAAAAAGAGGTATTAGAATTCAAAAATTCTACTGAGATTTTAGCTACAAATCTGAAAGATTTGCCCAATATCCTGTTTTATGTCTCAGAAGACAGCCTCGAATTCGATTTAGTCGCCACTCATTATAAGGATTTGTTCAAAAAAATTGGTGAACAATACGAGACAATCACCATAGTTCCTGAGGATGAGGATGTTTCTAAGTTATTTACCGAGCTCTTTAATTTTAGCATGTTTTCGAATTGGAAGTTAATTCTCATCAGGGGAGGGAGTGATTTTTTTAAGCCTTTCCTAAAAGTTGAAAAAAAAGATATGTATGACAATTTCAAAAGAAATATCACAGGAATTTCTGAAAAAATTTTTGTTGTTATACACATGGACTCAAAAGAGTTATCTTCGAAGATAGCTACATTGTTTGATAACAAATATGGACTATTAAAAAATAGAAATTTTTGGCCCGATGATAGAAAGAAAGCCCTTGAGGTATTATGCAGAGCGGAAAAAATTATCTTTGATGCAGATGCAATTGAAGAATTTATTCATAGGGTTCCTCCCAACACTGGTTCCTATCATAGAAGTATCACAAAATTAAAAACACTTCTGCATAAAAAACATTTTACTTCAAAAGAAGTTGTGGATATTCTCTTTCCTACTAATGAATTTAATCCATTCCAATTGGCAGAATATATATTCCAAAAGAATAAATTAGAATTTTATAAAGAGTTTTCTAAATTAAATAGAGATGGTGAAAATCATACAAAAGGGATTTTATCTTTTTTAACATCAATGTTGACGAGAACTGATGAAGTTAGAAAAGCTAAAATTCTTATAGAAAGGTATAAAAATGATGATACAGAAATATTTAAGCATTTAGGAATGAGTACTTATTCTGATGGAAGAAAGAGATTTATTAAACAAAGACTAAAGAAAGAAACCAGTCTTTTTAGTGATAAAGCACTTACCTTTTTATATGACTTTTTGATAAATTTGAATATAAGAGAGAAAAGTAGTCAAATGAAAACAATTGATGTGGAAGGACTTTATTTTCAATCGAATATAGAAAGACTATTTGTTATCCTCAATGAAGATAATTAAAAAGTGACTTCACAATAAATCATTCTTATTTTTTCTGTAAAGTATGAATTACTCTTTGATAGATACCCATTGTCATCTTGATATAATTGAGAAAGAAGGTCTCCCGATCTCAGAAACCTTATCCCTATCCCGAGAGAAAGGCGTGCAAGAGATATTACAAATTGGAATTGATTACGAATCCTCAATTAGGGCTCAAAAAATATCCGAAATTACTAAGGATATAAAAATAAATTTCACAGCAGGTTCTCACCCAGCCGATGAAATTTCTTCAGAAGAGAACGACAATATTGAAAATTTCATTCGTGAGAATATTTCTAATTCTAAATTCACTGGAATTGGTGAGATTGGTTTGGACTTCTATCACCGAGAGGATTCCCAAAAAGACCAAGAAGAAGTGTTTAGACGTTTTTTGAGTCTTGCAGAAGAATTGAAATGCCCTGTTATCATACATTCCCGATCTGCAAAAGAAGAAACATATAATATCTTAAAAGATTATAAAAATAAAGTCTTTGGTGTATTACATTGTTATACTTATGATTTGGAATATGCACTAAAATTTATTGAATTAGGGTATTACATTTCTTTTTCAGGAATTGTAGTTTTTAAAAATGCCAAAGAACTTCAAGAAGCAGCTTCTTCTGTTCCCTTAAGCCACATGTTAATTGAAACAGATGCTCCATTCTTATCACCACCTCCGAATAGAGGAAAGAGAAATGATCCTACCAATCTCCCCTATATCTTGGAAAAAATTTTTGAACTCCGAAGTGAAAAAAAACAATTAATAGAAGAAAGTATTTTTACAAATTCTCAGAACTTTATAAATAGAAAGGCTCCCAATTATGCTTGATTTAAACTATCTTATCAATCACCCCGATGACCTACGCAATTCGCTCAACAAACGTTTTATCGATTCCACAAAAATTATTTCTGATATTGATACTGTACTACATCATAAAAAGGGAGTACAATCCGAAGTAGAAGCCCTCCGAAGTGAAAGAAATCGTGTATCCAAAGAAGTCGGAATTATCAAATCCAAGGGGGGCGATATAACTGAAATTTCTCACTCCATGAAAGAAGTGGGAAATAAAATCAAGGAATTGGAAGTTGAACTCGAATCCTTAGAGCAACAACTCTTGGATATAAATTTGGGTCTTCCTAATATTTTAGATGATTCGGTTCCTATAGGAAAATCAGAAGAGGAAAATGTTGAAATACGAACCTTTGGTAGTAAGAGAAATTTTTCTTTTGTCCCTAAAGCCCATTTTGAAATTGGAGAAGCACTAAAAATATTTGATTTTGAAAGAGGAGTAAAGTTAGCAGGGGCTAGAGCTTATACCTACTTCGGTCAGGGTGCTAAACTAGAAAGAGCTTTGATGAATTTTATGCTCAGCACTCACACCAATGAACATGGTTATACAGAAGTCTGGGTACCTATGATTGTCAATGATACCTGTATGCTGACCACAGGACAATACCCTAAATTTAAAGACGAGTATTACAGACTCGAAAAAGATGAACTAAATCTAATACCTACCGCTGAAGTCCCTCTCACAAATCTCTATAGAGATGAAATACTAAAAGAAGAAGATTTACCAATTAGTATCACAGCTCATACATCTTGCTTTAGGAGAGAGGCAGGATCCTATGGAAGAGATACAAAAGGATTGGTAAGAGTTCATCAATTCCAAAAAGTTGAGTTAGTGAAATTTTCAAAACCCGAAGATTCCAATACTGAACATGAAAAAATGCTATCTCATGCTGAAAAAATACTCCAAAAACTAGATTTGCACTACAGAGTTGTACTACTATGCAGTAAAGACACTTCCAACTCATCCTCAAAAACGTATGACATAGAAGTTTGGATGCCCGGTTTAAATCGTTACATGGAAATTTCCTCTGTTTCTAATTTTAAAGACTTCCAAGCCCGTCGTGGTAAAATAAGATACAAAAATAAAGAAGGGAAAAATCAGTTAGTTCATACGATTAACGGATCCGGATTGGCGATTGGGAGAACATTAGCGGCAATCATTGAAAATTACCAAAAAGAAGATGGGACTTTTGATGTGCCAGAAGGACTGAAGGAATATTATAGGTAGGGTGATTCTGTAATACATATTTTAATTATTGGTTTAAGTGATTATATATCAAAAAAGGATATTTTATATGAGTAGAAATTCGGGTTATACATTTTTAGATTTTGCAGAGGACGTACTAAAATCATCGGAGAAGCCTTTACTAAGCAGTGAAATATGGGAGATCGGAAAGAGCTCTGAGTTTTTAAAAAAATTGAAATTTGAAGGGAAAACTCCTCATCAAACACTTGGAGCAAGATTATATATTGATGTAAGAGATAATCCAAATTCTAAAATTATAAAGGTTACAGATAGACCTGCACGTTTCTATTTGAAATCAAAAATGTCTTCCCTTCCTGCTGATTTGTCTAAATAAATTGATAAAGAAACTAATTTAGAAATAGAAAAGAAAAAAGTTAATTATTCAGAAAGAGACTTACATCCAATAGTCTCATATTTTGCATTTACAAATTCTACCTTTAACAGAGGTAGAAATGTATTTACTAAGACAATTTATCATGAAAAATCCAAAAAAGACGGTTACAATGAATGGATTCATCCTGACATGGTTGGCTTTTATTTACCATTAAATGATTGGCATGAAACAATATTTGAATTTAGTAAAATAACAGAGAATAATGCTTTAAAACTATTTTCCTTTGAAATAAAGAAATATATTGATAAGAGTAATTATAGAGAATCTTTTTTTCAAGCTGTTTCAAACTCCTCATGGAGTAATGAAGGATATTTAATCTCTTCTAATATTAAAAAAGATGAAGAACTAATTGCCGAATTAGAAAGATTATCTATGTCTTATGGTATAGGAATTATAGAATTAGATTTAGAAGATATCGATTCAACTTCTGTTATATTTCCCGCAAGAAATAAGAATAATCTAGACTGGGAGACAATGAATAAATTATGTGAACTAAATAAAGATTTTAATCGTTTTATACAAGATGTTAAAATAGATTTTGAATCAAAAAGAATTCATGAAGCTGAATATGATTTAGTATTAACTGAAATTGAAGAGCATATTGAAAAAATTACTAAGAAAAAATAGCCTGAACCTTATAAAATAATTAGTGTTGCTTATTTAAGAATACTTAATGAGTCTAATTATATTTTAATATTTTTTATATTAATCTTATTAACTACAATTCTAATAAAAACATAAATTTATCTCTAAAATCACTGATGTTTCATTATATATATTTTTGATTTATATTTAACGTAGTACCTATTTCTCATCAATTCTTTTTTCTAATTGGTTTGGACCTCTACTTTTATGCCAGACTCCTAAAATAGAAATTGATAATTCATCTATGATATATACAATTATGAAGGGAAATTTCTGTAAAGATGCCTTTCTGGTATTTCTGTAGTAAATGGAGTACTTCTCTGGTTTTTCAATAATCTCTTGAATTTTTAGATTTACTTCATCAAAAAACTCTCCACCCAAACCTTCCTTTCTTTCTTCATAATAAATTATTGATTCTTTAATATCTTGTTTAGCTGAGAGTTCGAGTTTGTAATTTCTTTCCAAGTTCTTTCTCCAACTCTTGGGCAACCTCTCTCATTGTAAATCCAGGATGTGAATTATTTTTCATTTCATCTAACCTTCTATCAATCTCGGACTTAAATGCTTGGTCTAAATTAAGGGATAAATTATCATCTAATAAATCATCTTCGACGACTACTACAACTTTATATCTACCCGGTTTTACTTCACCTGGAAAATGTAGTATATATTCACCATTTTCACTTACATCCATAATCGTTTCAATAGCTTTCATTGTAATACTCCTTGTGCTTGCATCTTTATATTATTATTTTCAAAAATGAATAGTTTATACGTCATCTCTTTCGAAATGACGCATAACACTTACTCTAATACTTCGTCTTAGTAGAAGGCAACTTCACATTCAAAATAATTTGAAGTTTTGTTGTTTGTCCTTCTTTGACGGTTATCATTGAATTTGAGAGGGCAAGTTCTTCTGCAAAGGATGCTTTTATTTCATATTCACCGGGAAGGAGTGCTGTAAAAAGAAAGTTTCCTTTTTCGTCAGTTTTTACTTTCTTTAGGTTTACTACAGAGTTGATAGTTGGCATGTAGATTGGATGGTTAGAGACTGGATTATCGAGTGTCTTGTAAAAAACTTGACCTTGTATCACGCCAAATCCAGTCATGGAATTTGTGAGCTCTAAAATATTTTCCTTATTTTCCAGGACTGCAAAGGTTGTTACAACCTCAGGATATTCATCAGCCTGTAGTGCAATTTTATGAACTCCAGCAGGAACCTTTTTTACAGTGATATTGTAAATTTCTCCACTTTTAGAATTGGATACTCCCCAAACATCTGACTTAACAGGAGTTAGAATTGCGGTTACGGGAATATCATCTATCAATACCCTTACGTTTCTTGAACCCTTTCTGTTTTTTGCCAAAATGATTTGATCGGGTGGCAGAGCGGAAACACCGTAACGTCTATCTTTAATGATGGTTGTCTTAATGATTAGATCTCCCTCTTTTGCTGAAACTATTGCTGGGGGCTCTTCGGGAGTGATAACTGGTTTGGCAGGCTCGGGCTTTACAGGATCAACTGCAGGCTGAGGCTTTGGAGCTGGATCGGGTTTAAGGACTACGGGTGTAACCTCGGGGGGTTGGGGGGCGAGCTTTCCACTTAAATAGATACCGGAGGCATTTCCCGAAATTTGGGGAACCTGCTCGTGGTCATTATCTCTCGCTGTTCTTTGAACATCATCTCTTGTTTTAAAAAAGGCTTCTAAGGCTGTGATAACCTTGTCCCCATTGATATCAGCCGTCTCCATTGCTTTACCAAAGTGGTAGGTAAAAATTCCATGGTTAATGTTTCCGCCTAACTCAATCGCAGTTTGATTGTCATCGGCAGAAGAAATAATCACTTTATTTTGGAAGAAAAAATCCTCTCCCGAGGAATCTTTCACAACACCCTGAGAACCCTCTGGAATTGGGATTTCCTTATCCCCTCTTGTCTTTTTCCCTTTCTTGGCAATTCCACCCGAAAAACAACAGTCAAAGGCAAATACGGTCTTGGGAGATTTTATGTTTTCCAAATAGGAATTTAATTCGTCATCGGAAAGATGGGGTCTATCATAACAAACAATATAGTTTCTCATCCCATT
>CANGZW010000131.1 GCA_947458405.1 Leptospiraceae bacterium | reverse complement strand
TGCGTATTTCTCCTCCTCTTTGTACTCACTTCCAGGAAAAGAGTAGGCAAAGCCAGTCATAGTAGCATTTGCGAATAGAACAAAAACCGTAAAATATCTGTGATAGGCTCCTATAGGATCGTAAATAGAGTACGCCAAAAAATATCCAAAGAGCATCACAGAAAATCCTGCAAAAAGTCCTATTAACCAATAGGTAGGAGTTTTCTTATCTTTCTTGAAAATTAAATAAATAGTTTGAATAAGTACAATCAAGAATACTAAAAATACTCCAATAGAATGATATGAGAAGAAAAAGTTTTTCATTATTAAAGTAGATCCTGAGAATCTAATTCTTCAGCTCCTCTATTTGGATATGCTTGTTCAAAAAATAAAGCCGCAAATAGTTCAAAATCCTCATCTTCAGCTAATTTATTTTCATCCCAATAATCATTTCTTCTTTTGATTAGTAATAAGATTGTCCTATCTTCGAGTGAAAAATCTACCTTCCCAATATTTAATCTCTTAATAAACCAATTCAAATTATGTATTGCAAACTCCCCTAATATCTCTAAGGTTGCAATCGTTGGCTCATACATCATGAGTGTTTCAGTTAAATAAACTACTGTTCTTAAATATTCAGCATCCCCTGTGGATTCAAATTGTGTGACTTGATCATCAATAGTTTCCAAAATAGATTGAAAATTAACATATGATTTCTTTATTAATTTGGCAGTATCAGAATTCCCTTTACTTAACTGCAATAAATTAATAAGACTATCCTCTTCAATTGCTTTCTTTAAAATTTCATCTGTCTCACGGGGTTTGGGATCAACTAATTTAATATATAAATATTTTATTTCTTGGGCAAATCTTGACTCTTTAGGAATATAATATTCTATCCAAATAGGCTCCCGGTAATAACCTATTTTTTCTTCCTCACTTAAATCAGGAGATACTTTGAGAGATTTAAGCTTTTTAACATCATCAGTTAGAACCTTATTACCATCCACTCGGGTTCTGGACTTTTTAATTTGCCGGAGTTCATTCCGGTTTAACATTCTTTTGGGACTAAAGGAAGCCATTAATAATACTATCGGTAAGAAGGGAAGTCTCTAAATAAAACTTCCAAGATTGAAGGCTATAATTTAGTTATAGATTTTTAATAAACAATGAAATAAAATGCTAGACATTAAAATGGTTCAATTTATCAACAAATTGTGCCATTTTTATCGATTTTCATCAAAAATCTCAAATTTTCGATAATCAAAATCTATACTCAGATCTCTGGATTTTTTGTTTTTTTCGTTTTAATTTTCCCAATTTATTCTCTATTTGCTGACTTGCCGACAGAATATGAAACTTTAGAAAAAGCTCGAACCGATGCTATCGAGAGACTTAATGCACCCTCTTCTAAAGAAAAAAATGAAGTAAGCCCGAGAATTGCCGCACTCTTGGGAATCATTCCGGGGATGGGTCATGCCTATCTAGGAGACTATTCCACTGCTGGAGTGCAATTTGGAATGTATGCCGGAATACAATCTACAAGAAGCTATCTCTCCAACCAAAATGATTATATCTCTAGTAAGGACAGGGAGGTTACATTTAAAACTGAGGATGTATTAATTGGGTATGGATTTCAGAAAGCTGGCTTGACTTACACCAATACCCCATTACCAATTTTAGATAATTTCAATCTTTCTGAAACCAAATATGAGAGAGATTTACGTTTATATAAAGAAAAACAAATCGCCGAACAAAATACATATATAAAATATGGAGATTACACAAGAACAAATCGTAGTACATATTATTCTGATTTATTATCCAATCCCAGCCTATCTATGTCATTATACTCTATTTATTCGTCATACAGAGATGCAGGTGGTCTCGGTGAATATAAAAAAAATGAATCTATTCAGGATCTTGCCTATGCTCCATTCAATCCTAATATATTAAAAAATCCTTATGTTTTTGCCCCTATAATTTTCTTTACAGCTTTTGCGGGACTTAATGCAATTGCAGATGATGGTTCTAATCCAACATTAGGTCCCGAAAGTCTAAAAAAAGATGGCTCTCTCTATGCGGGAAGCTTTATGACAGGAATCTCCCCTGCCATAGGGGAAGAGGCTTTCTTTAGGGGATATTTAAATCAAAGATTATCTATGTCATACGGAACTTATACAGGTCTAGGTATTTCATCCACTCTTTTTATGCTTGCCCATGAAGGTAATTCAGATGCTACTGATGGAAGATTAGTGAGGTTTTTAGGTGGAGTATATTTGGGCTATATTCATATGAAACATGGGTATGACATTAGACCATCGATTGCCGCTCATTTCTGGTGGAATTTTATTATTGGAATTTCTCAAATCGCAAAGTATAAATCTGATCCTAATTATGATAAATCTCAAAGAGAAGTCTTCTTTATGCCAATATCATACACATTACAATTACAATGAAAAAAAAGATTATATTTTTATTTATATTATTATTTTTTAAATGTGGTGGTGAATCAGAATCGACGATTCAAGAGAGAAAAGACACCCTTTTATTTGCAATTCTTGCGAAAGAGCAAGAATGCGGAGTTCGACCTGAATTCCCAATTATCAGCCTCGATAAAAAAGATATTCCCCCTGAATATGGAACAAGAGCCTGTACTGTAGCAATTTTGCAAGCTAGTTGTCCTTTTACTTCTTATCCTTTGATATGTCTTGAATTTTATAAATATGATGTTCCAAATTCTGGACCGAGATTAAACTCAATTCAATTGAATTTAAAAAAATAATCAAACAGGTATAGTTTTGATCTAATTCCAAAACTAAAATCCATCTTAAAAATGAATATGTCTCTAATAATTCTTAAAAGTATCCGAAAATTTTTTTAGGGTAACACTTAGAATGATAACATCTATTTTTAATATATTACTTACCATCATACTGTTTAGTATTTCTATCTTTTCAGTTCATGCTTATACTCCCGGAAAATGGTCTCCTCTTGATAGAAATGTTATGGGTTTTGAGCAATTAGGTCCAGCCTCAGAAATAGTCAAAAGTAGCGATGGAAAGGTAATTTATACCGCTTATTATGAGTATGACAACAAGGGAAGACTCTCCATGGAAAAATTTTTAGACTCCGAGGGAAAACCCCATGGAGAAACAAGATATTCTTATGAAAAAGATAAACTAATCCTAGAAGAAACATTTTCAAGTCAGGGTCTTCAGGATAAGAGAGTCTTTAAATACAGTACCCAAGGTGACTTAAAAGAAATAATTCTAACCGATGCCGATGGAAAAGAAGTGCAAAGATGCAAGGTAGTATCTATGAATCGCGAATTTATTGCGGATGGAGAATTGAAATGGGCTCAACCCAAAGATATAGAATTTTTTAATATAAAAAAATCTTCTCAATCAGATCCAATCTGGATACAAGAAATTACAGATGAAAAGAAAAAACAAGTTGCTACCATTAAGCTTCATTTTGACGAAGGCGGAAAGTTAATTAAAAGAGAAAATATTCAAATGGGCTCCAAAAGAAAAAGTGAATTAAAATATGATGAATCTGGAAGATTAAAAGAATTTAATTATTATATATTAAATGATACCAATTGGATACTTCAAAAAATCCATTATTTAGAATACTAATTTTTCTTATCTTTTTCTTTATCCAAAGGATCTTCAATTTGTACTACATTTTGAATAATTTCTGTATTACTATTATTTGTTTGTTCTCTTGGGATTGGTTTTAAAAATTCTCCGAGTAAAGATTTAAGAACACCTAAGGTTTCCTTTACGACTCCTCCCAAACTCGTTCCCTTTGCTAAACTTGATAGTAAGGTTCTAATTCCAATATCCATCGGTAACCTGTAGTTGTCCCAATTAATTTCAAAACGAAAACCTACTTTTCTCCGCTCTACCAAATCGGGATTTGTAACTGCCTCCTCAGGAAGGAAATTTTGCCCTAGAACACCCCTATAAGAAGTTTTACCAGAACTATGATGAAACTCTGTGGCAAGTTCCACATTATTACTCAAAATGGGCAAATCCTCCATACTCATAAACTCACCCACAGTCACACCAGTAATTCGCAAGATTCCATGATTTTTAGAAAGCAGATGTGTGTGAAGGTTTCCCGAACCAATTTTACAAAATCCTTTCTGGGTATGAAAGAATAACCCTATCTGAAACCCTGGATCCAAGAAAAAATTTTTCATATCTATTTCTCTTAAGGATAGCCTATATACAGGAAATCTTGCTCTATCTTCTAAATCAAAACTACCATTTTTTAGATTCCCTGTAATTATGATTTTCTCGCGGGCGGGAACTAGATGGATTTTTTTGTCAGAGGGAATTTTATTTAGATAAAAAATATGAAAATCATTCATATTACAGTTGTTTATTCTTAGTTTACCTAAAAATAAATAAAATGGATTTAAGAAAAAAAAGATTTCTCCAATTTTTATATTTGCTGAATCTTTTAAGGGATCATCTTTAACAATTAAATGAATATTTTTACCATAGAAAATAAATAATGGAAATATAAATATCGAGAACTTGGAATGAAACTTTAATCTGGGAATTTTACCCATACTAGTCAAGAATGTTAAAAACCATCCTGAAAGTAATAAATTTATTAATAGAAAGAATATTAAAAAAACCCAGACCATTGGTAGATAATCATACCAATATGGATCTAAAGTCAATAGCCATTTTAGGTATTATAAAAAAAGAGAGTTTGTAAAAATTAGATTTTACCCTTTCTCTATAAAAAGGATAATGGGAACAAGAAATAGAATAAGATGAGTTCTAAGAGAGATATAAAGCCAATTTTTGAAATTCAGGACTCCGATATTAACGTTTCAGAAATTATGGCAGAAATTGAATCTAGCCTGAAAAAGCGGAATTTGGATGTAAATGAAATAGCTCGGATTACCAAATTGCGTCTTACACCAGAAACCCCCCAGGGAGAAAGACAATTTGATCCTGCAGGTACAGCCCACTCCTTTGAAAAAGGAATAAATCCTCCGGGTTTTACAAATCCTATTTTTAAGTATATACGGGGTCCTTTGAGATGGTTCTTAGTCAAATTTATAGAGGCATATTCCTTATTTGATAAAAAAGTTTCTGAGAATAGAATAAAGGCTTTTTTTTCTGTTGTTTATGAGCTTGTATTACTAAGAAAAAAATACGAAACTCTAGAGAAGAAGTTTTTCGACTTCCAGAAAGAACATATTGAGTTAAAAGCTTATATTTTAGGCAAAAAAGAGATACAGTCTTACTATAATCCTGATAAGCCACTAGAAGGCGGTATAGAAAAAAGCAATGAACGTATATTGGAAATGATTAATTCAGGAGAAAAGACACTAATTATTTTTCCAGAGCTTGACAATCTTTTACAAAAGTTTAAATTAAAACAAATACCACACCTAGCACTTTTAAATGATAAGAGAGAATATGAATACTTTAAATCAAATATTACAAACGATGTTCAATTAGTTTCTCATTTGGAAGAATATCAAAATTATAGTGGATATAAAAATATATTTTTATCAATTAATGCATGTAAATTACCAGGTTGGTTATTAGAAAAATTAATTTTTTCAATCAGAAAATATTCTGATTCCGAATCTAAAATATTTTTTAGATACTCCAACTCTTCTTTAAATTTTCATACCCCTTTCCAAGAAAATCTTCAATCAAAAATTTCAAATGAACTACTGTTTCATTTTTTAAGAGAAACAGGTTATAAAAATATAGTTCGTCATACAGTTGAAGATGGTGAGCTTTCATTGATTACTTTTCAAAAAGTATGACTATTTATCAACATATAGTTGAATATAATTCTAATGATGGTATTGGAAATGATATAACGGGACTATCTGATTTATTTTTTCGGTTAAATTTAAATAATAAAGTCATAACATTAAAAAATAAATTTTCTGTAAATAATGATAATATAATTGAATTAGGTATTAAGAAATCTTATTTTAATAATCAAGATATTCATATTCTTCATTATGGTTCAGCGGGATATCCATTAAATTATTTCTTGGATTTACCGGGGAAAAAAATATTACGTTTTCATAATATTACTCCTGTAAATTTTTTTAAAAAATTTTGTGACGAAAATATTTATACTATCTTAGAAGATAGCTATAAGTTATCTATTATAGAATTAAAGTCCTTAGTCTTAGATATAAATGAAATTTGGTATGATTCCCTATTTAATCAAAAAACACTTAACTCTTTTTTCTCATTTAATAATTCTACCCTAAAAGAAAAAATCTATCCGATTTTTAGAAAATATACAAAATTTATTAGAAATGATTTTAATATTAATTATAATCTACTTTATACAGGGCGAATCGTACCACATAAAAAAATAGAAGATATTTTATTTACACTATACTTTCTAAAGAAAATATCAGAGACATATAAACTTTTTATCGTAGGGAAGGTAAGTAAGGAATTTGTAAGATATTATCAATTTCTGAATAAAATTATAGTAGAATTAAATTTAGAAAAAAATATAAAATGGATGCTAGATACTAATGAAGAAGAGCTTATCATTCTTAGAAATAATTCCGCTTTTTACATCTCCATGAGTGAACATGAAGGTTTTGGTATACCAATATTAGAGGCATTTGCTCAAGGGATTCCAGTTATAGCGTATGACACAACTGCAGTCGGAGAAACATTACGATCGGGTGGTATCAGGATTCTTGAAAAAAAATTTGAATATATAGCGGAAATCATTCACTCCATAAATTTAAATCCAAATTTAAAAAGTCAAATTTGTAAAACTCAGTACAATGAGTTAGATTACTATGAAAATAACTATCAACAAAGTGATTTAATATGAAAGTTCATCAATTTTCTGCAGGATTCAATCAGGGTGATGCGATTAGTAATCTAATGGTTTTTTATAAAAATAAATTTGCTAATCAAAAAATAGCATGTGAACTCTACTCTCAAAATATAGGTTACAATAAAGGAAAAATTTGTAAAAAATATAGTACATATAATTATAGCAAAGATGATATTATAATTTATCATCATTCCATACACTCCAAAGTATTAGATTTTATAAAATCAATTGATAAAAATTGTAAAAAAATATTACTGTATCACAATGTTACTCCTTCGGAATATATTGAACCTTATGACTTAACCCTTTCTTATTATTTAAAAAAAGGTCGCGAAGAATTGAAGGAAATCAAAAATTATTTTTCAATTAATTTAGCAGTATCAGAATTTAATAAAAAAGAATTAGATAATTTAGGTATTTCTAATGTAAATGTAGTACCTATTAACCTTGATTTAACTAATTACTCCAAGCAAACTATAGAAAAAGATAAATGTTTTACCATCTTATTTGTTGGAAGAATTGCCCCTAATAAAAAACAATGTGATCTAATTAAGATTTGTAGTATTCTAAACAATTATAATTTTCCTTTTAAACTTATTTTAGCAGGAAAAACAGCACCGGAACTTGCCACTTATAAACATGAAATAGACAATCTAATCAAATATTTTAATCTTTTTGATAGAATTCAATTTTTAGAGTTCATTGATCAAAATAAATTAGCAGAGTTATATTCTTCAGCGGATTTATTTTTATGTATGAGTGAACATGAAGGCTTTTGTGTTCCTTTAATAGAAGCGATGTACTATAATATACCCATTATAGCCTATAATTCATCAGCTATTTCTGAAACACTTGGAAACGGTGGATTTTTAGTGAATGAGAAAAGGTTTGATTATATAGCAGAATTAATTTTCAAGATATACAGCTCAGAAGAACTTAAGAATAATATGAAAAAAAGTGCCGAAAAAAGATTCGGGGAAATTAACTCTATTGATAATTTTCAAAAACTTCTTTCATTTATAAATTAAGTAGCACCTGTTCTAATTAAGTCCAAAAATTCATTTCTGGTAACAGAATTCGTTTTAAATTCGCCAATCATACAGGATGTAAAAAGCTCTGAATTTTGTTTTTCCACTCCCCTCATCATCATACATAAATGTTTAGCTTTAATCACCACGCCTACACCAATAGGATTCAGAACTTCATGGAGTGCATGGGCAATTTGAGTTGTCATTCTTTCCTGAACTTGCAAACGTCGGGCAAACATATCTACAATTCTAGGAATTTTGCTAATCCCTATGATTTTATTATTTGGGATATATCCTACATGAGCTCTGCCATAAAATGGTAATAAATGGTGCTCACAAAGAGAGTACAATTCAATATCTCTCACTAACACAATCCCCTCTGTTTTTTCTTCAAAAATTGCATTATTTATAAGATTATTTATATTAACATTGTATCCACCAGTAAGAAACTCATATGACTTTTTAACTCTCGTTGGAGTATTTATTAGCCCTTCTCGGTTTGGATCTTCTCCAATTTGTAACAGGATTTTTTTAATTTCTTCTTCCATTATTCTTCATATTTATTCTATATTATTTATTAGCAAGGTAAAATATTCTTTTCAATTGAATTCTATTTTATCAAAAATAAAATATATTATAATTTAATTTATAGTAAGAAAATGTAATTACTCCGCGGGGATGGTTTCTGTTTAATATAAAACTATTGGAGAGCCCTCGGCAACTTGGACTACCCCTCAAACGCATTATACTTCACAATTACAAAAAAAACTTTAAATACTTTCTACAAAAACAAAGATGATAAAATGAAGATAAAATTTTATGAATATAATAATTGTGGAACATGCAAAAAAGCCTTAAAATATTTAGAGTCAAAAAATATAGAAATAGAGAAGATTCCTATTCGAGAAAATCCACCATCGATAAATGAATTAATAACCATGTTATCAAAACTAAATGACTCAAAAAAATTATTCAATACTTCCGGAAATGACTATAAAGAGATGAAATTAAAAACAAAAATCCTGCAATTGAATGATGAACAAAGAATTAAACTTCTAGCATCTAATGGAAACCTTATAAAGAGACCATTTGTGTTAGGTGAAAATTTTGGATTGGTTGGATTTAAAGAAGATGAGTGGAATAAGATTTTCAAATAATCTCAAGAAAAATTTTCTATTAACTGTATTCCTTTTCCTTCTCTTATGATTTCCATATCTCCTGTACTAAAATCAATTATGGTGGATAATTCTTGTTTTAAAATTCCACCATTGATAATTCCTTTCACTTTTTTGCCATATAAATCCTCTATATCGTCAGCACTAATGATATATTCATCAGAGGAATAAACTGATGTACCGGTAAGTGTATTACCATGTAGTTCAAGGAGGCTCTGTAAATAGATATTATCAGGTATGCGAATTCCAATATCTTTTGTCTTTTG
>CANGZW010000130.1 GCA_947458405.1 Leptospiraceae bacterium | reverse complement strand
GTTCGATACCAAATGGATGTGTTGATGCATAGATTCGATCCAAATTCGGTTTTAGAGAGTTTAGAGAAGGATCCAAGCCTTAGAATTCCTACCCAAGAAATAGAGAATTGGATGGAAGAGTTGAGATTTTCTAGAGAAGAATGGGATCAGAGATGAAGAGTATGCATCTTGATACAAATGTACTGATCTTGACTTTTGGGGAAAGTTCAAAGATTCGAAAAGAATTAGAGATCCAGCTAGCCAAAGGATACCAGCTCTACATAAGTGCTTTCGTCTGGCATGAATTTATATCAGGTCCCATCGCGGAAATTCAAAAACAGTATGCCATGTCCTTAGTTGAAGAACGGATTGTTCCCTTAGATAAAGAAATAGCTGAATTAGGAGCTCAACTGTACAATTCAACAGGCAGAAAAAGAGGTTCCCGTCCAGATTGTTTGATTGCCGCAACAGCTATTTGTTCTGGTGGAAAACTTTTTACTCAAAATCCTAACGACTTTCAATCATTCCTAAATTCAGGTTTGGAGTTACACTCTGTGATACAAAATGAAAACGGTGGGTGAATCCTTAATCCCAATGGCAACTGTAAATATGACCTATTGGTCTTAGACTACTTAGAATTACAATAATCAGGATCCCTTTGCTGTGAGTAAATGAATTCAGATATTTGTAACTTTCAATTGAGTGAATTTTATTCACGTGAAAAATTCAAAGGTATGAACTTTTCACGAAGTCTAATTTCCTATATAAAAGAAGATTTAGGAATACCGCATTCTATCTAGGTAATACTCTCGAAATTTTTATATGTCTATTAAAAATAGTTTGATATAAATCAAACAAAAATCCATCTCCTAAAAAACTTTCTGGTTTTCAGAATTTAAAATTCAATCAATCTTTAGATATGGAAAATAGAATTAAGGGACTCGATCTTGCCAGGACGTTTAGTATTTTTGGAATGATGGTAGTTAATTATCATTTTGCATTTGGTGCATTCCAGGGTAATTCGCTCCTTCAGGAAGCTGCAAATTTTTTCAGTGGAAGAGCTTCTGCAACCTTTGTAATCTTAGCCGGTATGGGACTCATTTTATTTTCAAGAAAGATGAGAGAGAATCCAGAAGATATTCTACTCAAAAACAATACGAAAAGATTACTACTGAATAGAAGTTTATTTTTATTTATAATTGGAACTTTAGATTCGATTTATTGGCCGGCTGATATTTTACGTTCTTATGGAGTATTTTTTCTGATTGGAAGTTTCTCTTTAAACTGGAAAAAATACCAATATCTGATTGCTTCTCTACTATCAATCTTAATCTTCACTGTCTTATACATTCTATTTGATTTCAGCAAAGACTGGGATACACTTACATTTTCTTATAATGGTTTTTGGACTCCTACAGGATTTCTAAAGAGTTTATTTTTCAATGGCTGGAATCCCCTCTTCCCTTGGATTGGATTTTTTTTCTATGGAATGTTTTTAGGCACTCATCTCTGCGAAGAAAAAAATTCAAAGAAGTTAATCGGTCTAGTATCCATCTTGGTATTTCTCATTCTCTTTAGTTGTTCTTTAATTTCTGAAATTAGAGAGATTATCAATCCTTCGTTCATGAAAACACTATATACTCAGAAATCAATCTTTACAGTCAATCAGCTTCCACCCTTACCTTTGTATTACTTTCTCTCTATCAGTTTTGCAAATCTTGTGATCCTATTCTTTTGGAAAATTGGTGATATGTATCAAAATTCAAAATTAGTCCAGTTTCTTTCGAGAGTAGGTATGTACTCCCATACCATCTATTTATTTCACATTTACATAGGTATTATCATCTATTTGATAATCAGAAACATTCCATCTGAAGAGGCTTTTTATTCGTTGTACGGAACGGAATCCATCGAATTTATGTGGATATTCACTTTAGCCGCTTTTATGTTCTCATCGATTTTTTGTTTTCTTTGGTCTAAATTTTATTCTGCGGGACCACTTGAATTGTTGGTGAAAAAACTAACAGAAAGTAAGCATACATATTAGAAAGTTTTTTCAATTTTTCATCTTGTTATATTCGGTTAACCAGCAAAAAAACAGATTTAAAGTTTTATTCATAACAATTTCAGGATTTATTTCCGCAAACCAAACTCTAAATGTGCGTAAATTTCAGTTGACTGAACTTTACGCATGTGTAAAATTCACTGGTATGAACTTTACACGTAGTCTAATTCCCTTTTTAAATGAAGATTTGGCTCAAAAAATGATTTTTATAGGAGGACCGAGACAGGTCGGTAAGACTACTTTAGCGAAAACATTTTTAAATTCAGACCAACAATACTTTAACTGGGACGACTTAAAAGATCGCACGCTAATCAAATCACATCAAATTGATCCTAATCTTGAAATTGTCGTACTCGACGAGATTCATAAATATACAAGATGGCGTATGCTTCTCAAGGGATTGTATGACAAATATAAAAAAGATCTCTCCATTTTGGTAACAGGATCTGCTCGGTTAGACACATTACGAAAGGGTGGTGATTCTTTATTTGGAAGGTATCGCTACTTTCGTTTGCATCCTTTTTCTTTGCATGAAATTGATAAAGATTGCTCTCGGGAAGGAACATTATCTCTTTTAAAGTTTGGGGGATTTCCTGAGCCTTTTTTATCGCAAAGTGAAAGAAGATTCCGGTTATGGGTAAGAGAGAGAACCAGTAGAGTCATATACCAGGACTTGAGAGATTTGGATCTAATCAAAGATCTCTCCAAAATGGAATTGCTAATAGATACACTTCCCGGTAAGGTAGGATCTATCCTTTCAATTAATAGTCTGAAAGAAGATCTAGAAGTATCACCAAATACCATTAGTAATTGGTTGAATATTTCGGAAGCTGTATATTATTCATTTCGTATCATACCGTTTGGTGGACCAAAAATCAGAGCAGTCAAAAAATCTAATAAATTGTATTTATGGAACTGGGCTGAAATCGAAAATAGGGGAGCAAGGTTTGAAAATTTTGTTGCCAGCCAACTTCTGTACTATTGTCATTTCCATGAAGATGTGAATGGATATTCTATGGAACTAAGGTTTATACGTGATACTAACTTGAGAGAAATTGATTTTGTGGTATTGAAAAATAAAAAACCTATTTTTGCTGTAGAATGTAAAACAGGTGACCAGAAAATTTCTTCTCATTTAAAATACTTTAGCGAAAGGCTTCCGATTCCCAAACTATTTCAAGTCCACCTCGGCGAAAAAGAATGGAAGGATGGAAATATATCTGTTCAGAAATGGGAAACTTTTTGGAAAAATAGAGTAGAGGAATTGAAAGCAGAATGAAGATTCTATTCAATCTTTACAAAATGGAAAAACTAAACTGAGAGAGCCTCCTTGGTGGAAGGAAAAGCGGATGCAAACTGAGTATCATCCGCACCCATTCCCACTTGACAGAATTTGAATTTCATTCAAAGTTTGAAACATGCACACTGCACTGGATTTGAAAAAACTCTATGAAGAAGATGAACATCTATGGCTCTTCGAAAATGCCAAATTGCTGCGAGAAGGCAGATTGGATTTGGCGGATATAGAGCATATCGCGGAGGCATTGGAAGATATGGGGAAACGGGATTTTCGGGAAGTCGTAAATAGGCTCCGGGTTTTAATTGTTCATTTATTGAAATGGATTTTTCAATTGGAAGAAAGGTCTAGCAGCTGGAAGGGAACGATCCGGGAACAAAGAAAGCAATTAAATGCAGAGTTTATTGACAGCACAAATTTAAAAAGACATGGAAAAGAAAATTTTCTAAAAGCGTACGAAGACGCCCGAGAAATCGCCTCCGATGAAACCGGATTGTCTCTTTCCCATTTCCCGGAAGAACCACCTTTCACCTTCGAACAAGTCATCGATGAAGGTTACCTACCGATTTCGGATAAATAATTTATCCATTTATTCACTTTCCACCCATACTGCATGAACGGTGTCAAAAAATTCTTTCGTCTTTGTGATTTTTCCTTTATCTAACGTAAATAAAAAATGATAATGATTATTATATTTCTTATCTGTAGATTTTCTGATTCCATGAGATTCTGCGATAACACTCACACGATCGTCTTCAGCAGTGATTTCTTTCAGAGTGAATTGAAAGGTATCAAAGGCTCTGTATAACATTTTTAGACCAAATGTAATTTTTTTATAATCATAATCTCCGGAGACGGGTATATTTCCCAAAATCCACCAATGAATCGATTCATCTAGTAATTCAAATGCTTCTTTTGTATTACGATCATTTAAAAGTTTAAAAAAATTGGTTACTATCTTTTTATTTTCTTCTATACTCATATAATCCTTATCCTATTTAGTTTTCAGTTACTGTCACCTTTAGTTTTATTAAAGCATACTTGTGTAAAATATCATGGATTCGACACGTTCACCATGACATACAAAATTCACTTTTCCTGTATTATACCAATAGACTTTTAAGACCTATTTTGGTATTTATAAAAAAACTTGAAATCATCCGGTCTCAATAAATTTCCTCTGATGAAAGCGATTTCGAAATCTCTGAAAACTCTTTCTTCATTTGTTTGATATATTTTATATCAAGAGAAGCTCGGTACAACATTACACAGCCTGTATGTAAAATCAAAATTTTAAAAGCAATGTCTTTACCATTTTTAGCATTTGGATAGAATTTCAAATAGGCAGTTTCTTGAAAAGACACCCAATCTTTTTCGATTGCTCTTAGCTTTTCTTCAAAGAATGGTCTATCCTCAGGCTTCATCTCACTGGCAAAGGCTGTAAAGGGACATCCATAAAATTGTTTTCTTTTGGAAAGAAGCAACAATGTATTAGCCCAGTGATTTAGATAATCACTATAAGTACGACTTTTTCTCAGAAGAGAGTTCAATAAAGTGAATAATGAATCTGCTTTTTTTTCCAGATATACCAAACCCAGGTTGTTCTTGGAATCAAAATGATGATACAAAGTAGGTTTTGTGATACCTATATCTTTTGTAATTTGATCAATTCCTGTATTAGTATATCCTTGGGTATAAAACAATATACTCACTTTTTGTAAGATTTTATCTTTTGTATCATTCGTCATTTCTAATAGTATATTATCTCTTATAGATAAAATCAAATCTTTCTGGGTGAAATTTTTGTAAATAATCTACAAATTCTCCCAATAAAAAAGCACAGGGATATCTATCTCGATTCCAAAAATGAACGGGTTCTCCTATGATTTGCCAGGGGATCCCTACTCTTCTGTTGTACTTAAACACCAACTTCTCCAATTCCGAAACCCCTAAGTATTCACTCATCTTTCCCGGAAAATCCATAGTCAATCCCCGAATCAAGAAATCAAAAACAAATATAGATTTATTTCTTTGTATATTATTTTTTTCTAATGCATCCTTATCTACAGCCGCTCTCCATCCATTGAAAGCATAGCGTAGATCATGGTTAGGAAATTTCTCCACAATGCTCTGAATCGGTAAATTGTATCGAATTTCTATGGGCAATTGGAAATCTCTATCCTCCACAGATTTCAAGATCAACCCCCAGGTTCCTATCAACTGTCCTGACTTGTGACGAACTCCACAGACACGAGCCCTGTGAAAATATTCTTCTGTAGATTCGGCAATATCAGAGTACTGGATCCGAAAAAATTCATCCATAAAAGCATCATTGTAAACTTTTAGAACAAAATTATTAAATTCTGTTTTAGTTTCTAAGCCTAAAAGCCAAAGTTCGAGATCACCTTCAGAATCGAGTAGTACAGATGTTTCACCAGAAATGTTTGCTATAGGTTTCATTGATATACCTCCTCTTGTTGAATGGATTTATTGCCAATATACCGATCGGTAGGTATACTGGCAATTTAAAATTTTAAATCTATTTGTGGGGGTATACATGGATTGATAGTTTCTTTCTTGATGAATTTTGGTAAGTAGGAATATACTTTTTTTAGTCTAAGATATATCTTTAGGGAATATAAGTAGTGCAAGATGGTTCTCTTTTGTAGGTTTGATTTTACATTCTAAATAAGAGAGTTGACTCGTACAAAATTCGGAACCAGTACTTATTATAAAATTAATTTTTTCGAGATAAACAGAAACTTCTTCTATTAAGTAAATAATTGTAACACTATCAAGATAGATTCTCAAATTTATCTATTCCCAAGAATCTCGTTCTAAAGATAAATATTTATCAATATCTTCTTTAAGAGATGGCTTGAAATTTCTATCTTGTTGTCTTTTTCTAATTTCGGCTAAAACTTCCCAGGATGTGCGTTTTGAAGTTTCAAGATTTTCAATGATCACTCGAACTTTTCCGTTTGCAAAAGGTACGGATTCATCTAAGCGAATTGTGTTTGGTTCAATTAGATTTCCAGTAACGATAATTGCTTGCTTCATAAAAATCTCCCTGGTATTAGGAAAAATCATAGAATCAAAATTGCAATAGTTTTATGACCCTCTGGGATAGATATTCAATTGAAATATCAAAGAATAAGGAAGGTTGGTTTAATATTATAATTTCCTATTTGATATGCCAAAAAATCTTTAGAAAAGCAATCTAAGTGAAGCAAAGGCACACTTAAATTTTAAACTCAATTTCCCAAACTTTTAGAAATATCGAATGACTCCTAAAAAAAATAAACCAGTATAGGGTTTAGAACGAGGCTACACTTATGAAGCATATCAATTTACCCTTATTAGAGGAAAAAATTTCACGTGAAGTAAATCATATAGACAAATCACTTCTGGACTCAATCAAAAACTATGTTCAAACTTCTGAGAAAGCAAAACTTGCAATTATAAATCCTAATCGTTTAGCACACAAATTTCGAGAGGATAAGTTAAAAACTCTAAAAGCCTTTCTATTTCTTACGAAATCTGGAGTGTTTGATTTGGAATGGGCGGTACATTGTCCACATTGCAATGGGACTGAACAAATATCCGAAAGTCTAGCAGGTATAAAACACGAAGGAAGGTGTGGTGCCTGTGTAACTAGTTTTGAAGCCGATTTCGATAAGCATACTGAAATTCGTTTTAGAATCAATCCGGCAATCTGTGATACGAAAGATGCAGATCCTTTTGAATTGATATTAAATTCCCATGAGACCGAGCCGGGGATCTCTTTGCAGTTGGATCCAAAAGGTGAGCATTTTCTAGAAATGTCTGTGACTCCGGGCGTATATGCATTAGTCAATGTCCTTGAGAAAAAACTATATGTTTTCAGAATTCCTGATGTTGGATCTGAATCTAAGAATTCTATTGAAATCATTTATAATTCCTCAACTCCACCCATCTCAAATAGGATGTTAAAACCCTCAGGTTCATTGGTGCTCACCCTGAAAAATGAAACAGAACTTAAGCAAGATTTTGTTCTGGCAAAACTCAAAGAACCGGACTGGACATCAGCCGCTTTGGTTTCCACTCTCCAAGAATTTAGGGATCTTTTTTCCAAAGAGATGCTATCGACTAAGGAAGCTTTTTCTATTAAGAATCTCTCTTTCCTTTTTACTGATATCAAAGGTTCTACCGAGTTATACGAAAAATTAGGAGATTCTAAGGCTTTTTATTTGGTGAAAGAACATTTTAAAATCATGGAAGAGGTAGTAAAGAAGTACAATGGCGGAATCGTAAAAACAATCGGAGACGCCGTTATGGCTGTTTTTTCTAACCCCAATTCTGCGTTAGCCTGCTCCCTTGAATTGATAAAAGCCTTTGACCAATTTAATGAGGAAGGTGGAATCAGAGACAAAATCATCATCAAGGTTGGTATTCATTCAGGACCTTGCATTGCTGTCACATTGAATGAAAGAATAGATTATTTTGGTAGTTCCGTAAATATCGCCGCACGCGTTCAGGGATTGTCAGACGGTAGGGACATCATGCTCTCGGATCGATTTTTTTCGGAGAGTGGAGCAGATAGTAAATTACACTCAGAAGATTGGAGTTCCGAGAGTTTTACAACGAGTTTAAAGGGATTAGCTGAGAAATTTAAAATTCATAAGATTGTGCGGGTGTAGTAGATTATTTTTTTCATTAATAGAGAGGTCTGGGTTTTTCATTGATGAATTAAGAGTATCTTCCATATTTTATTTGAATAAGCCTATTGCAATACATAAAGATCCTTTTGATCATCTGTTTATTGCTTCTTGATACAAATGCTATGTTGATGATTTCTGATTCTATTTTGTGCAAGTATCCTTTTCGTTTTGTTGAGTAAAAACTAGATTTAAGAAGAGTAATTGGGGAAATTTACTCATCTAAGACTATAGGGAATTCGAATGCCTGGAGAGGATGCTTTAAAATCTTTCGTATTACGAGTAATGAGTGTCAGACCATTATGAGTAGCACTAGCCCAAACTTCCATCCAACTGATGATACTTATCGCAGGCTCTTTATATTGAGAAATTTCTTTTTCAGCTTCCTTATGTCCGGATAGGTAATCTATGAGAATATTGGTATCCAGGACAGCTTTTATGTCCATTCCTTCCTTATCGAAGCCTCATATTTTAAAGAATCAATTTTTTTCCTTTTCCAAATTCCAAAGCTTGCTTCTCGTCTAACTAGTGGTGTATCCAATAAATATTTATCAATGGCTCTCCTCATCAACTCTGCCCTCGAAATCTTTTGTGCTTTACACAATCTATCCAGTTCCTTTTTAGAGATTGATGATTGGATTCACCAAATTAAAGTATTTCAACTTTTCAAAATCTTTAGTATTACGAGTATAAAATGTTTTAACTCCAAAGTTTTTTAATGTAATAGCGAGGATAAGATCAAAACTTTTAGATGCTGAAAAAGAATTTACTTTCCAGACAGTTTCCAATTGTTTCATAAAATGAACATCCCAAGCACAATGTAGCCAACCCATCTTATGTCTGTAATAACTAATCGCTTCCGAGGCATCTTTTGCTGACAATGGTTTTTTTAAAACTACGTTGCTCCTGAGCAATCGATAAAGTTCAAACCACACCTGGTCGGCAACAATCCATTCTCCAGGCTCTTCGATCGAAGTGCGAACTAAAGCAGAACAATTTTTGTGCTCGGCACAATCAACATTGATTGCATATAAAAGAATATTGGTATCTAGACTTTTTAGATTCATAAGTCTGGGTCATTTGCAAGTGCTCGGAAATTTCCAGGTTTTGGAAGTATCTTACCACAGTGAAAAGAAGGTGGATTTGTCACCTCCTCATTTGGATTCCCCTGAAGATTTAGCCACAGGTCTACTGCATTGCGAATAAGTTCACTCAAAGGTCTATCTTGTTTTTTAGCGATTCCTCTAAGTTTATGTAATTGAGGTTCTGGGAATAATATCTG
>CANGZW010000129.1 GCA_947458405.1 Leptospiraceae bacterium | reverse complement strand
TATAGATCTTACTCCCGATGAAGAAGTTAGAACAATCAATGAAGATGAAAATATGTTTTTGGAAATAGTCGATGAAGCTAATTCAAATATTGATGTTATAATTCATCTGCTTAAGGAAAAAGGAACTATAACGGATGATTTATCTATTCTAAAAATAAATTATAATCCACAGATTAATTCCAAAAGAGAAGACCAAATATTAGAGTACTTATCTTCTTACATAGAAATTAACCCTCTCGAGGATGAAGATTCAATTCAAAAAGAGCCTGAATATACGAATGCAGTAAATTCATTTAAGCAGGGTAACTTATCTCAATCTTTAGACATACTCAAGAAAATGATTAGAAATGGTAATAGAGAAAAAAAAATACTGAGACTTTGTGGACTTTTAGCGTTTAAGTTAGGAGATTATAGAGTATCTGAATATAATTTAAATGAATATAATAAATTATATAATAAAAATTATGAGGTTCTTTACTTTTTAACTTTATCTAGAAAAAAATTGAACGATTTTCATGGTGCCATAGATATAGGGATTGATCTTCTAGAGATGCAATCTGACAATTTGAATATTTGTTTATATTTAGCTGATTTATATAGGAATGTAGGAAAAGAAGATATTTCAGTTGAACTCTTAAATAGAGTAATACATTTTGAGCCTGAAAATCAGTTGGCTATTAACTTATTAGCTAAAATAAGTATACCTAATGTATGACAATTCCTTTTATTGAGTATGCTAACTCTCATAGGCTCCAAGAAATTGATTCTACAAATAATTATTGTAAGACATCAAAAGTTAAGAATGGAGAGTGGGTTACTTCAGAGTATCAATCCAATGGTCGGGGTAGGGGAAGTAATAAATGGGATTCATTAGGTAAGGGAAATATATTTTTTTCAGCAAAAGTTCAAATTGAATTGGATAAAATTCCTTCTCTTTCTTTGGTGTCCTTATTTATTGGATCTGCCACTCTGAGGACAATTCGTAATTTTGCAGTTCTACCAGAGGAATATAGTTTAAAATGGCCGAATGATGTTTTTCGAATGAATAAAAAAATTGCCGGAATTTTACTAGAGGCAAACACTAAAAATGAAATCGTTGAATTAATAATTGGCATTGGGATAAATCTAGTCTCCACAAGAGATAGGGAAAATGAGATTTATGGTATACTTTATGAGACAGAATTCGATAATACCCAAAAAGAAAAAATCTTGCATAATCTAGTTGAAAATTTAAATATATCTATGCAAAAGATATTCTTTGGAAATATCAAAGAAGAACTTACTTGGATAGAATCAAATTCTTACTTAAAGGATAAGATGATTCAAGCAAGAGCGAATCAAATCTTAACCAATGGGAAGTTTGCTGGTTATACTGAGGATGGATTTCTTTTGTTAAGTACAGAGTCGGGAATTGTTACCATAATTGATACAGATCCAGATTTCAAAATAAATTAAAACGGTTTATAATGCCCGAAAAAGATAAATTACTAGTTATTGATGTAGGAAACACAAATACAGTTTTTGGATTATTTAATAATGGAGAGAGTAATCCGAGATTTCACAAGAGAACTGTAACACGTCCAGATAGGACATCTGATGAATTAGGTGTATTCTTGAAAGGCTTTTTTAAAGAAGAACAAATTGATCCCAATAGAATTGGGAATTCTATATATTCAAGCGTTGTTCCAGCTTTTAATCCAATTATATCCCGAATGTTAGAAGATTGGTTTAATGTAAAACCTATGAATGTCCACTACCAAATGCATCTTCCATTTTCAATAGCTTATCAGAGACCATTTGAAATTGGAGCGGATAGACTTGTCAATGCTGCCGCAGTTGTTACCCGCAGGAAGGGAAGTTACATCATAGTCGATATGGGCACAGCAACAACTTTTTGTGTTGTAAATGATAAGTTAGAATACTTGGGTGGAGTTATTGCCCCCGGCTTAAAGATCTCAATGGAAGCACTTACTCGTAATACTGCACAATTGCCTCCGATCACCTTCCAGCTTCCCACGAGAGTAATTGGACAATCAACCCTCGAGTCTTTACAATCAGGATTTTTTTATGGTTGGGTGGGGCTTTTAAAAGAAATAATCAAAGAAATTAAAAAGGAGCATGGAGACCATTTTGAGGTAATAGGAACGGGTGGATTGGTTTCTACAATTCATAATAATGTGAGCGGTATTTTTGATGAAATAGATCCACTCCTAACATTAAAGGGTCTTAAGGTTCTGTTTGAATTGAACAAATAAGAATTATCTTTACAAAATCATTGGAATTTATTTTCATTAGAAATGAAAGTATAGGAATAGAAAAAATGCAGTTTCAGTTTTCAAAAGATTTAATAATAAAAACAAAAAACTACACTATTCAGATAATTTCTAACAAGAGACATAACTTAGAGTTGAAGAATTAATATGACGAATCTTTTACAGGATTTAGATGGTACCTTAGAACTAAGTTCTAATATAGAAACTTCCATTACTAACCATCTTAAATTTTATTTTAATTTCAATAGAGATACGAAATATGAAAAAAGAATTCATCAGGAGCTCATGAGTTTTTTTAAAGAAAAAAAGACTAACAAAAATTATTTTACATTAGAAGGTAATCACGCTAAGATTAAGCCCATCAATTTTAATAGCATTATGCAGTTTTTTCTAAAAAGACTCTGGGATGAAGAAAATTTCGCTAATATAATGAAAGTCCCATCTTCACTAGTTTTTATTCAAGAGGGTACAGCTCATATTAAAAATGCTAAGGTATCCCTAGAGGATATTCAAAAACTGACATCTTCTTTTAAGCTATTTACTTTCATCCCCCCCGAAAAAAACTTTTTCTCCATGCAACTTTCCGAACAGGTGAAAGTTTGTAGTGACTGGATAAAAAATGGAAACAAGCAAAATGCTCTTTTGGAGAGATTCAAACTAATTGGTAGTTTTGTTCAAACAATGTATCTACTGGGACAAAATCTCATTAAATTAGGAGAAGATTTAGAGGCTAATAAAAATGTTTCAGCACCTACAGAAGAATTAAATGATAATTTAATTGAAAATAGAGCTGGAATTCTAACTCAAATTATCATGAATCATCAATTAACACAAGGTGGCTATTTAAAGTTTTCAGAAGCTACCTTACGCAGAAGCCTAATTTTAAATGCGGGGAATAACCTAACTAAAGAAGGGATAGGTATCAAATATATATACTCTATTCTTACTCCTGCAAAAAGTTCAGGTATTACTGATAAAGAAATAGCAATGGCGGCAGGAAAAATTTTAGAAGAATTTAAAATAGCCGCGTTCTCTGAAAAAAAAGAAGATGGAAAATCATCAGAAGGACTTGAGTTAAAAGAGATCGCTTCGGTAATTGATTTAATTCTATATGAAGTAAGGGGAATTATACGTGCTGCAGAAGAGCCGGCTAAGATGAGAAATTCAATTCGCATTCTTTCAGAAAATCTAAATCAATCCTGCCCAGGGATTTCCGAGAGACATATAACATTAATATATTTGTATATAAAGGATATATTCAAGCTAGGCAAACCACAAACTAAGGATGTTTATGATACATTTGTATCAATTGCGGAGAAGCTTAAGGTTCCGGCAAATGAAGCGAAGAGTATTTATTATTTAATCGACTCTGAAAACTTAGATACTTTAAAAGAGCCTCTCACAACATTTATTGAAAAATATTCTAAAGAGGAAAAGAAAGAATTAACTGACAAACAGGTAGAAATGTTAAAATCAATTATGGGTAACTTTCCTAAAGAAGTTGTAATCAATCAATTTCATTCTATTCGTGAAAAAATTAAATTAAAGGTGGAAGATCCGATAAAAAAGAAAATGATTGAAACAATATCACATCCGATCTATACTAAAATAACAGATATTCGTTTTTCACATGCGGAATCTAAGTTAAAAGTATAATAGATTACATTTCGGGAGGTATCAGATGGTAATAACCGAAAATTATGAAAATATTAATATTTTAAATTTAAAGGGATCAATCTTACAGGGAGATTGTGACACCATTAGAAAATATTTGGAAGCCTATTTGTCCGACACTAAAAAATTTATAATAGTTAACCTTTTAGAAACAAACCATATTTGTTCATCAGCACTCGGACAACTAGTTTATATGAAAAATAAATTTAATATAATTGGAGGGGATATAAAAATCATTGTTACTGATGAGGATCTTCTTGAATTATTAGAAATTACAATGTTAGATCAAGTCTTTCAGATTTATGAAGATTTCAACTCCTGTAGATTATCATTTATATAATTTAAATTGAAAATACTATTAGCCACAAATAATAAAAAGAAATATAAAGAAGTAAAAGAAATTTTTTCTTCTTTAAACATAGATATTGTGACTCCTGAAATATTAAATATTAATTTTGAAGTAGAGGAAACTGGTACATCATTTAAAGAAAATGCGGCATTAAAATCTGAAGAGTTATTTCGTATAACTAAATTGCCTTCTCTTGCAGATGACTCCGGTATTTGTGTAAATGCATTAAATGGTGCGCCCGGAATTTATTCAGCGAGATATGGTACGGCTGATTTAGATGATAGGGGTAGGGCTGAATTTTTATTAGATAAAATGAAAGAAATAAAAGATAGAGAAGCATACTATCATTGTGCCTTAGCATTTACTAATAAGAATGGGACTTTTTTTATAGAAGATCAGTGCCATGGATTAATATCAGAAGCGTATGACGAAAAAGGAATTTATGGATTTGGGTATGATCCTATTTTTTATTATCCACCGTACGACAATTTATTTTCAAAAGTAAATTTAGAAGATAAAAATAAAGTATCACATAGAGGTAAGGCATTATTAACTTTTTATCAAAATTTTAAAAATGGAAGATATGAATGAGCATAAATACAAAAAACTCCTCTAAAGGTTGGTATATATTTCCTATAATTCTATTATTGATTTCTAGTATAATAGTAATTAGGACAATCCCAGAAAAGATAGAATATTCTGTAGAAGAAGTATATTGGCTAAGACTTCTTGAAATTAAAAAGTATGTATGGGTTGAAATAAGTGATTGGGAAGATGAGTTGAAAGGTGAATCTAGAATAATCCTTAAAAAAAACAGAGAAGTTCGAGTCTATGAAGATTCTGATTTATCGGGAAAAGGATTAAAAGAGATATATGGTAATAAAATATACTATAAAGCAAAGATGTATAAAACAGTTGGTTTTAAGAAATTAACCGGCATAGATAATTATCCAATTGTTCCAGAATTAGGGAACGAAGTTGGTGAAGATGGAAAAAAAGATATTGCTGGTGAAAGATTTGAAGTATTGAAAGTTAAAATAAAGAAAGTTGACAACACAAAAAATGGCAAGGATTTTGAATATATTTCAACCTCTGAAAAATTATTTAAAGAAAAGTATTTAATAAATAAAATAGTTCAAATGAAAGTAATAGATTCAGAAAACTTTAAGTTTGATAAAGATGAATGGAAATATTCTGAAGAAGATCTAAAGGGAGAGTTAGACATTGCTCTAGCTAAAATAATAAAGTGAGTAATTTTACAATAAAGATATATATAATAATTATTTTCCTAATAATAGGTTGTACTTCAATCGAAGAGAAAGCAAATCTTTATTCATATGATGGAGATTTAGTTTCTCTAAAAGATACTATTTCGAAGATAAAAAAGATTAATTTTCAAGACGAAAAAGGGTGGACTCCCCTAATGACTGCCGCTGAAAATAATCAAGTATCAATAATTGAATATTTAGTATCACAAAATATTTATCTTGATATTAAAAATGAATCTGGTGATACTGCATTAATGCGGGCAGTATTAAATAATAATTACAAATCTGCAGAAATTTTAATTAAAGAAGGTGCATCCCTAAAAATTCGAGATAATAGGGGGTACACTCCATTTTTAAGAGCTTGCGAGAAGGGTAATTTAGATATGGCGAAGTTATTAATTAAAGATAAATCAGAGTTTAAAGATAGGGTGCTACTGAATCCAAAAAAATCAGCTCTCCATTTAGCAATAAAGAAAAATAATTTAGATATAATAAAATGGCTAATAGAGAATGGTTTAGACATAAATACTAAAGATGAAGATGGAAGGACTCCAATAATGGACTCTATATCCAATTTGAAAATTCCTATGGTAAATTTTTTACTTGAAAAAGGGGCATCCACAAATGATATATCTAGCAATGGTGAAAATTTGTTAAGTATATCTAAACAAACATTTAATCAAGAAATGATTAGTTTAATAGAAAATATAAATCCTATTTCTAAGAAGTAGATTGTTGTAATTCATCCGAAATTATATTTTTATAAATTTTATTTATTTTAATTCGGTTCTGAGTTAAGGCTTTATCAAATTTAGTAAGTTTGCATCCTTTGAGAGAAACTTCATGGCTTGCTAATGACTTTATAATATTACTATCTAAAAGAATTTCTAAATCTGTAAATAAACTAAGAGCTGGCGCTAGAAATACATTTAAGCCTAAATTATCAAAAATATTATATTTAAGATAAGTGATTACGAATATTTTTGTTGAGAAATTATCTATTGGTGTAAAAAATACAAAAATCTTTAACTTATTATTTCTTTCTCTATTTGTCTTGGGATCTATCCAATATTGATCATATACAGTATAAACAGGAGAAAAGTAAGTTGTCCAATCATCTATAAATAAATCATCTTTTTCTATACCTAAAAAATTTTCTAAAAAAACTGGGAGTTCTTTTTGTTTCCCCTTATTGAATAATCTTACACTTGTTTCTGAGGTTTCTAACTTTACTTCAACATTTGATAAGGTTTTTATGTCATACCCCAACAAAGCATGAACACTTGAAGTATGCTCAACTTCAGTGAAATTATCTAATACTAATTCCAATGGAGCAGAAATCAAGCTGGATGTAGTGGAAATTAAATTGTAACCTTCCATTTCCAAAACTGGAAAATCAACATTAGAAATTGATAGTTTTATCCAAATCAAACCCAGGTATTCTTTACATTCAAATAAATTATCCGAAAAGTTTCCTTCTCCTCCCGAAGGTTTGATACAGGAACCATCTGTGCCATAACTCCAAGAGTGATACGGACATACCAGTCTACCATTTGTAATTTTCCCTTTACTGAGCTTCATTCTTCTATGTGGACATTCATCAAAATATCCAGCAATTTTATCATTTGATCTAAAGAGAACTATATCTTTGCTATTTAAAGTTACTCTTAAGGGTTCATTTTGTAATTCATTAGATTTTAAAATAACTTGCCAGTGTTTTAATTCATTCATATTTTATTCCTAAATTTATTTGAAATATCTTTCGATATTCTTTCTGATTCAATTCCAATGTAATGCAAAAATCCAGTTATATGATTATTGAATCCTGCAAAATAGAGCCCATTGTTGATCTCTTCTCCTTTTTTTAAAGGATATCCCCTTTGATCTAAAAAATCAGTTGAATTATTAAATAAATTTACTAATCCTGTTTTGTATCCAGTACACAATATTATGCTATCAAAATTAGCTTTACGCCCATCATCAAATTCAATTTCTAAATTTGAAAAACTTTTTATTCCGGGGTAGACGGTAACAATATTTTTTCTAATTAAATCTACCGTTCCAATATCTATCATTGGAATTTTTTGAAACTCTTTTACTTGTCTTAAAGAGCCATATGCGGGAGGTAAGATTCCATATTTCTTTAAATTAGGGACAGTTAAATATAATAGCAATTGAGAGATTTTATCTGCGATGGCTAATGGTAGTTTATTTAAAATAATTGCTGAAATCTGCATGGGAACTCCGAGTAGATCTCTAGGGACAATTCGGAGAGGACTTCTTATGCAAATGGAAGGTTTAGCTCCATTCTCATGTAAATCTATTGCAATTTCACCTCCTGTATTACCAGCACCTACAACAAGAACATTTTTATTCTTAAATTTAATACCATTTTTATAATCTCTACTATGTACTACTTCTCCAGTATAATTACTCAATGATTCCCATTCAGGATAGAAAGGAATATTATTATATCCAGTAGCAATCACAACCCGCCTTGAGATATATTCCTCCGAATTTGTTAAAATTTTCCAACCTTCATCTAACTTAGAGATACTTTTTACTTCAGATTTAAAAATGGGATTTATATTAAACTTTGAAATGTACGAATCAAAATAAGAGACTAATAAATCTCTCGAAACATATCTAGGATAGTTATTTGGAAAAGGGAGTTGTGGTAGATGAGAAAATGAATTTACAGTATGCAAATGTAATCGATCATAGTGACCCCTCCAGCTAGAGGCCACATTTTCAGATTTTTCCAATAATAAGTATGGTACATTTTCCTTACTTAAAAGAGATGCAAGCGAAATCCCAGCAGGACCTGCTCCAACTATGATTGTATCTGTATTTTTCAAAGTATTTTCCTTTTTTAGTAAAATTTAAAAAAAAGGAATTATTTTGAAAGTCAGATTTTGAGTTATTTTAAAAAAAATTAATAGCTTATCATGTGCTCATTTATTTCAGCAATTGATTGAAGTGCATCTATATTTTTAAAAATAATTTTATTTTTATCTATATCTATCCATTCTCTAGCCTTGAAATCTGAAAGTGATCGTATTACGGATTCTGTAGTTGTTCCAATGATTGATGCAATAATTTCTCTTGTAACTGAAAGAGTAGCTTCTGTACTACAATTATTTGATTTATAAAATGTAACTAAAAATTCAGCTAATTTACTATGAATTTGTTTTGTCCCGAGAGAATATATTTGATTTTCTGAATCTCTCCAACTTTTGGCCATTTGAACTAATAGTTCATGCTGAAAAACTGGATCTTTATTTAAATCAATAATAACAGATTTAGGAAAGGAACACGCTTGCACATCATTCATACAAACAGCTGTAAAGTAATAATGCTCTGAAAGAATTGCATCCCTGCAACCAACCCAATCACCTGTAGTCTTGATTCGAAAAGTTTGTTCTTTGCCATGTCCACTCATTCTATATGTTCTCACAAGCCCGGATTTTACACAAAAAAAATTATCTGCAGGATCACCGGCTTTAAAAAGTATAGAACCTTTGCGGAAAGAAATACCTTCTTTCTGCTCGGATATTTGGTCTAAAAATTGATTGTCGAGGCAATGAAATAGGTTTTTATCCCTACTTTGGCAGTTAGTACAGTTGTGCTGAACTTTTTCCATAATTTGAATAATCCAATACCTTACTTATCAGTCAAGAAAATCATAAAAATTTTGAATAATTCTAAAATTTAGCCTCAAAACTTTTTTTTTAATTGAAATGCTGATATGAATCATATTACTCTAAAAATCTTTGGATACCTAAAATGTTAGAAGACCTTTGATAATATATTGTTAAAAAATTTATTAGTTTAAAAAAAATTAAAATCTAACTTGAAATAGAATTATTGAAATCAAATAATTATAAAATACGTGGTAT
>CANGZW010000128.1 GCA_947458405.1 Leptospiraceae bacterium | reverse complement strand
TTCTTATAATCGAATAAATTATGCCTCTCATCCTAGAAACGTTTCAGTTCTTCCTTTTGAATTTCGTTATCGTGAAGACTCCAAAACTTTTGGTATTCCAATGCCTGTTATAGATGTAGAAATTGTACTACGATCAGCATTGAAACTTCCTGAGTATGGAACCGATTTTTCCTATGGTCATTTTTTATCGATTCAGGGCTTACCTAAATTTTTATCAGGATTATTAGGACTTGGAACTTTCTTCGGTATCGCACAAATTCCTTACATTAAAGATATATTGTATAGTTTAAAAAGCAGTGGAGATGGTCCCGAAGAAGAGATTCGAAATACAAATTCATTTTGTCATAGTTTCGTTGGAAAATCTAACTCTAAAACTGTTATGACTACAGTGAGTGGGGGAGATCCGGGATATGGAGATACATCTAAAATATTATCAGAATCTGCAATCTGTATATTAAATGATCTATTACCGGAAAGATATGGAGTAATAACACCGGCATTTGCTATGGGAGATTTTTTATTAAGGAGACTGAGTGAAAATGCTGGAATTGAATTTTCAGTAATACAGTAAATAAAAAGGAGAGCTATATACTCTCCTATAAATTTATAATATTAATTAAAATTAGTAATTTTTCTTACAACTGCTTTTTTATCTAGGTCAATGTTATAAAGCTTGTTTTTAATTTTAGAATCTAGCTCTCTTAATACATCTCTATACGATAGATAAATCTTTTTTTGAACAGGAAATGGTAAAAGATCTTTTTCATCCTGTAATTTTTGGTTGATACCAAGTTTAATCTCAGTTACTGGAGATTCTTCTACCCATGGATGAGAACTATCATGGCCACTATAATATTCAACTGTTAGATCACCATTTTCTTGAGGGGCAATCTCAGGATCAGTTGTATAGGGTTCCTGATCTTTTGGAAGATCACCATTTACTTTTTCCCCTTCTATTTTAGGAGGTCCCGGTGCAAAAGGGGTAGAATTAACAATTCTTCTCATCTCTTTTATGTATTCTGTGCCATTGGAATTGACTTTTATGTACTGAACAATAACTTTTGAGAGAGATTTTTTATCATCACCGGGATAAATATAAACTCTAGTGTTGTAAATATTGGAAGTTGGGAATTCTTCCCAAGAAACTCCCTGTCCGAGAAAGATTGTAAAGAATTCCTTTCCATCTTTATCCTTAAAGAAAAGAGTTTCCTCTGGTTGGGGAGTATGACTTTTGTATCTGGCAGCATTTTTTACTGTATTTGTTTCTACGTGTGCCTTAATCTCTGTCAACATTTTTGCCAAAGAAAAATGGAGTCTATCAATTTCACGATCTGAAAATTTTCGTGTTCTTACAGCCTGTACATATTGATAATATTCTTTTTCCGGAAGGGTAAGAGTAGTTGGTACAGCAAATATCTCAACCGATAATAGGGAAAGAGTTAGTAAAATAAAAGAGATTCTCATGAAGTTCCTCTTCAAATCAAAGGAGTTTATTGCTCCAATGTTGGATTGTCTTTAATAGTATCGAATATTTTAGATATAATCCTTAAAAACTTTGTCTATTTTTAGGATTGACTCTGTAAAAATATAAAAGGAAGAAATGATATGAACCTATTTTCTAAAATTAACAGGGATTTTCTATTAGGATTCTTAAGCTGTCTGTGCCTAATTCTCATCCTAAACACAATGAATTGTGGAAGAACCCTTTCCCGATTTGGATTTGGAGATCAAAAATTGACGCTTCCTAAAGATTTTAAGACCATGATCAGTGTAAGTTTCCATAAAGAAGCCAATGGGGATACTGTAAAAGATATGACCTATGAGAATACTGAAGGGAAAATTCTTTCTATTGAATATACAGATAAACCCTGGCATTTAGAGGGGACTATCCTTTGGGAGAAAGATTAGGTCGGGACTGAGATTTGCTATTTAACACACTAGAGTATTTTCTCTTTTTTGCAGTAGTCTTTTTATATAGGTGGTATATCCATCCCTTTCTCTTTAAAGATAAGGAAAAAGGTAGAGGTGTACTACATATTTTCCTATTAATTTCAAGTTATTTCTTTTATATGAGTTGGGATTATAGGTTTGGTGCCCTGATTTTTATCTCAACTTTAGTAGATTATATACTTGCGATTTACATTGAAAAGACGGAAATACAAAGCAGAAGATTTAATCTCCTTCAAATTAGCTTAATTTTAAATTTAATCGCTATTTTGGGTTTTTTTAAATATTATAATTTTGCCAGTGATAATGTAAATTCCCTATTTATCCTCTTTGGTTTTGAAAAAGCTCTGCCCGACCTAAAGATAATTCTCCCGGTGGGTGTATCTTTTTTTACATTCCAATCTATGAGCTATACAATTGATGTTTATAGAAAAGAAATTGAGGTTGAAAAAAGTTTTATTCGATTTGCTTTGTTTGTCTCCTTTTTTCCCCAATTAGTAGCAGGTCCTATTGTGACTGCGAAAACTTTTATTCCCCAATTGTATAGAGATTCTGAATTTGAAGATATCCCTTTTTTGAAAGCCATACGATATTTCTTTTTAGGTTATATCAAAAAAGTAATAATAAGCGATAATATCTCCCCCATAGTTGATCTAATTTACTCGAATCCTGAAAATTATGGAGCTACTGCTACATGGCTTGCATCTATCTTATTTATTGCTCAAATTTATTGTGATTTTAGCGGATATACTGATATGGCATATTCATCCGCTTTACTCTTAGGATATGAATTGCCTGAAAATTTTAGACTCCCCCTGATTTGTTCTAGTTTTACAGATTTTTGGAGGAGGTGGCATATTTCCCTTTCTTCCTGGCTTAAGGAATATTTGTACTTTTCCTTGGGAGGAAGCAAAGTGGGATATTTAAGACACAAACTCAATCTGGTCTTAACTATGCTCATAGCAGGTCTATGGCATGGTGCAAGTTGGAATTTTGTGCTATGGGGAGGGCTCCAAGGGGTAATCATGGCTGTGGAAAATGCTTATTCGGGTTATGTTATAAAAAAATATGGAAAAGAAGTAGCCAATAGAAAAATTCCATTTTTACGATATATATTTCAAAATTTCTTAACATTACTGTTTTTTACTTTTATAGGAACTTTATTTAGAACGGGGGATATGAAAAATGAACTTTTGATTTTAAAGAATTTTATTAATTTTTCAGATCTCGGTTTACGTCCTTATATGGTTAAAATTGGATTCTCCGCAATAATCGCATTGATAATGGGAAATGTAATTGGGATTTATATTTACGAAAGAAATGTAAAACTAATGATTCCTAAATATGCAGAATTTATTTTTTATATTTTTTCTTCATTATTTTTATCCCTACTTACCAATGATAACCTAACACCATTTATTTATTTTCAATTTTAATTATGTTTAAAAATAGGAGTAATATGTATCATAAATTAGAAAGCAATATAAAAGCTATTATTATCATAGTTTTAATATTATCGATAAGTTGTAAGTCAACACCCGTGGATTCAGAGCCTTTACTCAGAAAACATCCATCCTCATCCAATATAAAATTATCACACAATAAGTTTTTTCAAGACATATTACCAACACTTTCCAAAAGAAAGGTAATACTGGTCACAAATCCATCAGGGATTGGAAATAATCCAGAAAAAATTATCACGAAATTCAAAGAAAATAATATAGAATTGGTGAGTCTAATTGGTTTAGAACATGGATTTTTTGGATTGGAAGAAGACTTCAGTAATTCACCGGTAACACATGATAATACATTTTCCCTTCCAATTTATCATATCTATAAACTTAAAGATGATGAAATAGAAAAAGTAATCAATGAAGGTGATACAATTATAATAGATGTTCAGGATATGGGTATGAGATGTTATACATACCTAACTGTCCTTAAGAAATTAATGGATTCGAGTAAGGGAAAACAAATTGAATTAATAGTCCTAGATCATATCAATCCTGGTATGGAGCTAGGACCAAGAGGCGATGTTTTAAAAAAAGGTTATGAAAATTTAGCAGGAGAGTTCCCCCTCTTATTATTTACGGGATTAACTCTTGGAGAGTCTGCAAATTACTATAATTCAGAATTTTTAAATAATAAAGTAAATTTAAAGGTAATACCTGTAGAAAACTATAACAGGAAAATGAAATTCGAGAGAACAGGAATTCCATGGAATACACCCTCACCCAATCTTCCCACCTTAGAAACAGCCAGAAATTACTTCTCCTTAGTATTACTCGAAGGTATAAATGTTTCTGTGGGTAGGGGGACTCAGGCTCCCTTTATTTATTTTGGCTCCCCCTATATGACAGATCCCGAATTGATTTCAAATTCAATGGACAAAATAGCTAATGGTGATTATTATTTTCAAACTGTTTATTTTAAACCTTCTTTTAGTAAATATAAAGATAAAATTTGTCGTGGACTCAGACTCACATTGGTTAATATAGACTATGACCCAATAAAATTGTCGTACAATTTAATCAAAAGTATAAAAGATAATTATAGATCAAATTTTTCTTGGGTAGGAGGTCCCAATCGATTTATGGTAGATCTCTTGTGGGGAAATGATTCATTCAGAAAAGCAATCGATAATGGATTATCATATGAAGAATTTTATTCTACTTTTTCTGGTAGAGAAAAAGAATTCAAAGATAAAATCGAAAAGTACTACCTATATAAATGAATTTAATTCACTCAAAATTTCTTAAATTATTATTTTTTATAATATTATTTATTATATTTTCTCAAGAGATTTTCTCTAAAGAAGTTAAAATAAATTTAAATACTAAAAATATTAAAAAAATTTATAATATGTTTGGAATTAACAACTTTTCGAAAATAATTCATTTCAAAACAGAATTTAATAATGGAATAAATTACCAATATTTTAATTGCGGATCAGAATTTCCTTCCCTCCCTGGTAATTTTCCCTGTAGCTTTCTATCAGATGACTTTTTCTCTATGGATACACCTGCTATGGGCTCAAGTCCAGGTGGTACTGTATTTATAAAAAAAGGAAGTATAGTAGGTCCATTTGGAGGCTCTGTTATTGAAGTTTCATCGGAAGAGGATGATGAATTTAAACTTAAATTATTTTACTCTAAAGATAAATTCATTAAGTCATACATTTTTAATGATCATTTAGTTTTATTTCGCTGGATTGGAAAAGAAAATAAATCTTTAACAGAAATTTATATTTTAGTTATAAAAAAAGAAGAATTAACATCTATTAGAAGGATTAGGTTTGATGAAGAGTGAAATAGAAGGTTATCTTAGAATGCTCTCTCATAAAGAGTTAAATCCTGTAAACTATTCCTTAGAGCTAATAAATTATAAAGAGATAACTAAAAAGTCCGCACAGGGGGAATTAAAAACATCTCTTCCGATAAATGATCTCTTGGGAAAAAATATTTGTATTACGTTTTATGATGAAATACGCTGTGTTGATTGTGGTAAAATAACGAAAAAGTCCTTCGCTGGGGGATCTTGTTATAATTGTTTACTCTCCCTCGCTTCCAATGATTTTTGTATCTTAAAACCTTCTGAGTGCCATTTTCATAAAGGTACTTGCAGAGAAGAAGAGTGGGGTAAAGCACATTGTTTTCAAAAACACATTGTCTATCTTGCAAACTCTACAGGAATAAAAGTTGGTATCACAAAAGAGAATCCTTTTTCAAAACGATGGGTAGATCAGGGTGCTATTGCCGGACTTCCGCTTTTAGAAGTTAAATCAAGATTAGAGAGTGGATTATTAGAATTGGAAATTGCTAAATACGTTCCTGATAAATCCTCCTGGCAAAAATTAATTTCCGAAGATTCAGGTTTTATTGATTTAGAAAAAAAATCCAAAGAAATCTTGGAATTAATTGATTGGAAGAAATTTGATTTTCATCCGCAAGTTCTAAGTCCCAAAATTACAGAAATTACTTACCCTATCAGAAGCTATCCTCTCAAAAAAAAATCTTTAAAGCCTAATTTTAATGAGCCTTTAAATTCAGAACTACTCGGTATTAAGGGTCAATACTTATTATTTCCAGAGGGTGGTATGAATATTAGATCTTTATCGGGATACAAAGTTAAAATTAACTATTAACAACACTATCGTGGAAATAAATCCACGATAGATAATTTTATTCTTAAGAGCAACCTGTTGTAGAGCCACAGGAATTACATTTCATGCAAGAACCATTTCTTACCATTTGAAAGGAACCACACTCCACACAAGAGTCACCGGTATATCCTTGAATGATTGCAGTTTCTCTTGCATCGGCAATTGCTGTTGGCGATAAAATTTTATTGTTAAGAATCTTTTTTTCTCTCGGAGATATCACTTCTGAGAGGGAAAGGGGGAGTGGTTGAAAAGTTGCCATTTTTTTTTCCGCTTCCGGTTCTTTTTGAAAGTTATTTGTCTTTAAACTTTCCTTTTGACTCGATCCCAATTCATCACTTTGTAAATCTTCCGGTTGAACCTGTCCGAGTTCATATCTACCTAAATAAGTAATTGCTAACTCTCTGAATATATAATCAATAACAGATGTGCTCATCTTAATATGGTTATTCCCGGAGACCATCCCATTCGGTTCAAACTTAAAGAAAGTGAAGGCTTCCACAAATTCTTCTAAGGGAACTCCATGCTGAAGACCTAAAGAAACAGAAATTGCAAATGCATTCATCAGGCTTCTAAAAGCGGCACCTTCTTTGTGCATGTCTATAAAGATTTCTCCTAGCTGACCATCCTCATACTCTCCGGTTCGGAGATAAACCTTATGACCTCCTACCATCGCTTTCTGAGTGTATCCCGCTCTTCTAGATGGAAGTTTTCTTCTTTGGGAAATATATTTATACAGAATTTTTTCTGCTACCTTTTCTACACCAAATTCTTTGGTTGAGATAGGAGTCTCTTCTTCAATTTCACTCAGTAACTCAATAACAGAGCTCAGAGGTTGGGAAAGTTTTGAACCATCTCTATAAAGTGCATTGGCTTTTATCATCAATTTCCATGAGAGTAAATAAGCATCCTTAACATCGGCTATACTTGCATCTTCGGGAAGGTTGATTGTTTTTGAAATAGCACCACTGATAAAGGGTTGAGCCGCTGCCATAGCCTTGATATGAGCTTGGTATGACAAATATCTTTTCCCGTATCTACCACATTTATTGGCACAATCAAATACAGCTAAATCTTTTTCCTTTAAGAAGGGAGCATTTTCAACTGTCATTGTACCACAAACATAATCGCCAGATTTTCTGATCTCATCCTTAGAAAAACCTAAAATCTCTAAAAGATTAAAGCCGGGAGAATTATAGATTTCCTTTGCGATCTTTAGATTTTTTGAGAGAAATTCTTCTCCGAGAGTGAATTTATTAAAAACAAAATTAATATCAAATGCAAAGGGGAGCTCTTTTTCGATTTTTTCGAGAGCTTCATCGGTAAAACCCTTCTCTTTGAGTGTATAAGTATTGATATAAGGAGCACCATTGAATGTAGCATGACCCTTGCAATAGTTTACTATTGCTTCTATCTCAGAAGCTGAATAACCGAGTTTTTTCAATGCCAAGGGCACTGATTGATTGATAATTTTAAAGTATCCTCCCCCGGCTAATTTCTTGTATTTCACTAAAGCAAAATCGGGTTCAATTCCGGTAGTATCACAATCCATCACAAGTCCGATAGTTCCCGTGGGAGCAATAACTGTAACTTGAGCATTTCTATACCCAAATTGTTCTCCTAAGGATAATGCTAAATCAGAATCTTCCTTTGCAGCATTTAAAAGATAGGCAGGGCAAATTGAGGAGTCAATTCCCATTGGTTTAATCGAAAGTCCCTCATACTCATCTGCAGGGGAGTTGTATGCAGCTCTTCTATGATTTCGAATTACTCTGAGCATATCCTCACGGTTTCTATCAAATCCTTCAAATGGTCCTAATTCTTTTGCCATCAGGGCAGAAGTTTTGTATGCTGTCATATGCATTATTGAAGAAATAGCACCCGTAATTGCTAATGACTCTTTTGAGTCATAAGGTATACCCATAATCATTAAAATTGAGCCTAAATTCGCATACCCCAGACCGAGAGTTCTAAATTTATAAGATAGTTCAGCAATTTCTTTTGAGGGGAATTGCGCCATTGTAACAGAAATCTCTAGAATTATTGTCCATATAGAACATACATATCTATATGCTTCTACATCAAAACTACCATCATCTTTTAAGAATTTCTGAAGATTTGTAGAGGCTAAATTACAGGCTGTATTGTCTAAAAACATATACTCAGAACATGGATTGGATGCTTTAATTTCCCCATCCTTTGGACTTGTATGCCACTCATTGATAGTAGTGTGATACTGTGTTCCCGGATCAGCGCAAGCCCAAGCGGCATAGGAAATTTTTTCCCATAGGTCTCTTGCTCTAATAGTAGAATTAGCTCTTGGCTCTCTATTTTCTTTTTTAGCCTTTTCTTTTTCTGTTCTATTGTATAAGTTCCAATTTAAATCTTTTTCAACTGCATACATAAACTCATTTGTAATACGCACTGAGTTATTGCTGTTCTGTCCGGAAACTGTGGCATATGCTTCTGATTGCCAATCAGTTGTGAGCTCTTCAAAAAGAATTTCTCTGTGTCCCTGTTTAGCAAGATCAATTACCCTTTTGATGTAGTTATCCGGAACAAGGGACTTTTTTGCTTCGGCAATTGCTTTTTTAAGAATAGAATTTTTAGAGGGTTCAAATCTCTCATCTTCCTTATTGGCAACATAATCAAAACAGGCTTTCATTATTTTATTGAGTGCCCTATTGTTATGCATTGATCCCGTAACAAGGGATGCTACCTTCTTCTCTTCGATCACTTTCCAGTCTATAAAATCTTCAATATCAGGATGGTCTAAGTCTAAACATACCATTTTTGCAGCACGACGTGTAGTACCACCTGACTTTATGGCACCCGCTGCTTTATCTCCGATTTTTAAAAAACTCATGAGTCCTGAACTTTTTCCACCCCCGGAGAGAGATTCATTTTCCCCCCTGATATTAGAAAAATTTGTCCCTGTTCCAGAACCATATTTAAATAGTCTTGCTTCTCTGACCCAGAGGTCCATGATGCCACCATCATTGACTAAATCATCGGAAACGCTCTGAATAAAACAGGCATGTGGTTGTGGATGCTCATAGGAAGAGGCCGATCTGGTAAGTGTTTTTGTAATTGGATCCACATAATAATGCCCCTGTGATGCTCCGTCTATACCATATGCCCAATTGAGCCCTGTATTGAACCACTGAGGGGAGTTGGGAGCTACCATCTGCCCTGCTAACATTAAAATTGTCTCTTCGTAGAAGATTCTGGCACTTTCCTCATCACTAAAATAGCCATGTTTAAATCCCCAATAGGTCCAACATCCACTCAATCTATGAAACACCTGTCTAGAGTCATTTTCTCCTGAATATCTATCTTCCTGGAGAAGATTCGCTAACTTTTCTTCATCAGGAATTGATCTCTGTAGCCATTCAGGAATTCCCGCTTCTTCTACCTTTTTAAGATACTTCGGAATCCCTTTTCTTCTGAAATATTTTTGGGCTAGAATATCAGTGGCAACCTGTGA
>CANGZW010000127.1 GCA_947458405.1 Leptospiraceae bacterium | reverse complement strand
CCCTCAAATTCGGCATCTCGATACTTCCACAAAAAGATGTGTTCATGGTTCGATACGCCACTAAACAAATAGTGGCTACTCACCACACCGCTCGATGACCGTACTTTTTTCTTTAAGTGTAAGCAGACTCCTTACTACAATAAGCTCGTTTTTCACCAGCAGGGCTTTGAAGACTAAATTGTTGGATGGTGGAAGGAAACGCATAGTTGCATACTAAGTGTATAGTATTTTTTAGACTAGTATTATTTTCATTAAAGATTGGATTTTTTCTCTAGTATTACTATATTGATACTCAATTGTGTAGTTGATTTCGAGAGCCTGGGTCAACGGAATGGTCTGTTTTGAGATGTCTTACAAGACCCCGGTGGTTGAGGTCACTCGAAACCCCGGCAATGCGGAAGAGTAATGCAATTCAAAATCTTCTTTCTATTTTTAATACATTATTTATACATTTACTAAGTTTTAATTTTAAAGAAAATTATTCAAGCTTACCTAATAAGTCAACTGAATCCCTTATCCAACTTCCCTCTACAAACAAAAAGCCCGATCATTGAGGGGAGAAAAATTGTGATACACTTACCAAGCTCTCCTAAATTGTCACCAAAATGACTCTCGATAAAACTTTTGTATAATCTTATCTTTCGTAAGCAAAGTAGATTTAAACTCCATAGCTGTTGCCACAAGGATACGATCAATTGGGTCGGTATGCTTCCATTTTAAAAATCCAAAATCCTCCAAAGCAAAGTGTGTGTATCAAGCAAAATAATCCCGTGTAGTTTTCCCACAAACTATCATCTGCTTTTATTAATTCTTAATACTAATCACTTATAATCTTTACGGATGGTTTATGAATTGATGATTTGAGAATACCCAAGACTTTGTCTAACTGGGATTTTGAAAACACCCCAATACACTTTATTTTTTCAAATATATTTCTTACCCACTTTTTTTAACCTTACTCTATCTAAATTATACCCTTGTTACGAACAATGTAAAACATTCCCCTATGTTTTTATTTCTTATATGGTTTAATCACTCTTAAATCTGGAATTTTTTTATAATGTCTTTCATTAAAAGAATAAATTGGTAACCCTAACTTTAAAGCAGAGTGACCAATTAAACAATCAAACATTCCAATTCCGTCCATTCTAAACACGGTGGAAAACTTCTCATAAAATCTATTAAAATATCAGAATCTAAGAAAATCATTTTCCTCTATACTGATTTGAGTCTCGCATACTTCGGACGAATTCTGTGCTATCATTTATATCTTTTCTATTTTTCCAAATGCCAGCAAGATTTGTTTTTTTTAAATCTTTTCCACGAAGCTTTTTTACTTTATCCTCTTTTTTCTTGAAATATTCATCGAGAGCAAAGACTACAATATCAGAAAATCCTTTTCGGTTTGTTTCAGCCGCTTCCAAGATTAATTTTTTTCTTAAAGATTCAGGTATCTCGATAGTTGTTCTCATTCTTAAATCCTGCATGTACATGCATATGCATGTCAATTCATTTCTTTTTAATATGGAATAGATTGAAAAATTTTCTCTGCACTTCTTAAGTCATGTTTTAATTTTAAAAAAGAAAAAATCTTTTCAGATATTTCTCATCAACCGCTCACCAACCGTAGTATGTTCTCGAGGAGGAGATTATGGGAGGATACGATAATAGGATCGAGAATCTACCAAAGCAATATATGTGTATAGCTCTATGGTTCTGCTATTCCCCTCAAGTTTGTAAATCCTAGGTTTATAAAATCTTTAGTATTAAGTGTAATAAATTCTTTTACTCCAAAGGACTGTAAAGAAAATGCTAATCGTAAGTCATAAATTCTAGTTCTAGATATTTTGGGATTTCTTTCTATAAAGTCCCAAATCCTATCATGTAATAATTTAGAATTGTCTGGAAATCCTATTACTAGCCAATTTGTGTGATTTCGATATTCACTAATGAGTGAGTGTGCCTCTTTTGAATTCAGGGGTTTATCCAATATTGCTGGATTCCGAACCGCCGTATACAATTCAAAGAGTACAAACTCAGATAGTACTACATCATTTCGTTTTGATAAAGACTCAATCAGTGAATTTGCCCCTTTAAAATAGGGAGAACTTGGTAGTAAAGAATAGAGTAAAATATTGGTATCAAACGAGATCATCTGGTATCTCTATTGATAATTTCTTTTAATTTATCGGGCGAGGAAATTTTTAGCTTTCTATTTTTTAAGATAGGAGGTGACCAAGTAGTATTACTCTTATGAAAACTTGAACCATCCACTACTATTTCCAAACCTTTTCTAATCAAATCCGCCAATGAAATTTCTCTCTCTTTGGATAGCTGTTTTGCCTTTTTATGGAGTTCTGTAGGAAGTAAAATCTGCATTCTAACCATACGCTAATTATACATTACACTATTTATGTGTCAAGGAATTTTAGGAAGTTTTTTTACCTTAATCAGAACAGCCTTATGAATCATTAAAGCAAATTTCTGAATTAGAACATTGATCAATTAAACATGAAGTTAGTGTTTATTAGATAAAAACAGCAGGTGAGATACTAAATTTATCCGCGAGAGCTTTAATTTGTCTGACATTTAATTCTCGTTTTCCATTTAGTATTTCTGAAACTACTCCCTGACTACCCAAGATTGACAAATCTTTTTGAGTTAGATTTTTTTCTTGCATTAGGAATTTTAGAACTTCAATTGGTTCTGTGTTTGGTTGAATAAAGTGATCGTTTTCATATTCTTCAATTAAATTACCAACTATTTCCATAAGAGGTGCTAATTGGTGTTTATCATCATTCCCTACTTCATCAATCAGCTCATCTAAAATCTGAACTAATTTTTTGTACTGCAAGGGAGTATGAGGAACGCAAAGTATATCTTTCAAGTCATGCCATACACTTTTAACCTTTTTAATATCTAGGATCATACAATTTCCTTTTTCCAATTTTCTTTGTCATACTCAGCGTGAGTTAAAATATTTCTAATAAAAACTTTCTGCCTATTAAAATGAATAGCAACTATCAACCTAAAGTTATTTCCGCTAATATTAAAGACCGTGAGATTTTTCACCTGATCGACAGAATTAAATACCATCTTTAATTCATTAAAATCTTTAAATTTTGAATTTTTTATAATTTTATACCAGCTTTTTATAGAAGATTCAGAAATTGGATGCTTAATAATAAAATCATCCAATTTCTTCCAACTAATTATATGCATAAAGTTAATTTATATCTCATATTGAGATATGTCAACTAAATTTTTAATAAATTTGATACTATATTATTAATCATAAAAAATCTATCCGGTTTAACTTACACATATTGATCATTAAGTTCGAGAATAAATTCTCCTGCTTGTAAAACAATTTAACGTACTACATCTACTCCCTGACAATCACAAAACTAATAAATTCTTTTTTCTTATTTCCAATCTTCAGATCACTTAAATAAAAATTACCACTCCCCAATAACCAAAATATTTTATCCACTGCATACGGAGTAACATCATTCTGTATTGCAATTGAATCAATTACTTTGAAAGTTTCAAAGTCTTGTTTGGTGGCGGACTTCTCGATTGGATTTATTTACCTTATTACTCATTTGTCGATTCTGAGCGGACTCACAAAATTTTTTGTAAATTATCTTCATATCATCCGGTTTAACTGATTCAGATTGTAAGTGTTTTTGAATCATCTCTGGAGTGACCCCTTTTTGTTTTAGAAGAAACTTATAAGCACTGTTGTATATGTTTTTTGGTGTAATTGATTTTTTAGTCATAGTATTTATCCTCATCTATTTCTATTTCATAAAACTTATTTATAAACTCTACACAATCCGACAACTCCTTAGATTGAAATACCTTTACGAAGTATTCCTCCTTTGATTCACCATCTGAAATCTTCAATTCGTGATACACAATATACTCCTCATCATACAAATTAAATGCCAAAAATAAATCATCAATATTTTTATAAATAAAATGAAAATCATCCTCCTCATCTCCATCGTGAAACTCAGAATCTAAATCATCAAAATCCATCTTTTTATCTCCCCTATGCATTCAATTTCTTAAATTCATACTTCTTTACTCTCTCAAAGGATTCTTGAAATGTTTCCTGCTTTATCTTCTGTTCCTCGTTGGGCGTGGCAAGTGTGAGTAGTCCCATATATCTGTCATACGTTTCTACTGTGATGATTTTTAAAAAATCAAACACATTTAAGATGATTTGATTTCCACCACAGCTATTTGCAAATTTCGTAAAAATCTCAAAGTATTTTTTTTTCTTTATTTTCAATTCTTCATCGTTTAGAACTCTTATCTTTTTTCCCTCCAAAAGCTCTTCAATAGAAAGAGATCCCGGATCAAAATTTATACTGGAATTTCCTTCGATAAATTCATAACGTAAATCATCATTCATATAAAATATGATTTGGGTAAAATCTAACTTAAATTGTTTTAACTTTTGAGCATAAAAATAAGCACGATTGGGATCATTGGGTTCTCCATCTGTAAATAAAATTACTTTATTGTAAACCTTTGAATTTTTCTTTTTTAATATCTTTTCTATAAAAGGAGCAAAATCGGTACCTGATCTTTCAATTTCTCCCCCATTGAGAGGAAAATCAGTTGTGATACATTCATCTGAAAATACATAGAGAGTAAGTTTAGTATTTAAAAAGAATTCAGAAATATATTTATAAAATGAATGTACTGAACTAATTACAAAATCTAATTTATTCATAGAATCCATACTGCAGGAATAGTCAACCACCAGATGCAATTGAACGGGTATATCCTGGGGTAGATTGAATTTATCTTTGAGCCTACCCGAAAAGAGATCATTGAGTGTGATTAAAGAATCCAATCGATTTAAAAAGGAGGGAATCTCAGGGTTTATCTTAGGAATATTTACCGAGAAGGAGTTTATTTTATCCTGAATGAGAAAATCCTGATCAACCAGCTCCGGTTTGTAAAGTAGTTCCCCGGGTTTCAAATGCATATTGAACTTTTTAAAGAGATTATCCTGTTCTCGAATAAACTCGGATCTAAATTGATTTAAGTGATACAATTGATTTCCTAATTTTAAGAATTCTTTTCGTAAATAAGCGGGGACATGACCACCACTCACCTCGGCAACATATACGACTTTTCCCTTGAGAAAGTGATACCTCTTTGAGAGAGATTCTAATAAATCCCAAGTAAGAATGGGATAATTATTGAGTTCCGGGATTTCACCCTGAGAGAGCTCTATTCCACCCAGATAAATCAATCCCGGTCTCAATTGTTGCCAATATAATTTATGAATTGCCTTACAATATTTTAGTTCGAGCATACATTACACCTCCCTACATAAGTATATATGCTCCCCCTTTCGAAAATTCTTGCAGAACTATGGAAAATAATTAACTCTCTAAAAAAAAACTTACTGCTTGAGTAATTGTACTTTTATGAAAAATTAATTGAAATATTTAATATCAAATATAGCTTATACCATGAATATATTTTCATGGAAGTACGATTATGAAATTAAGATCAATTATTCTCTGAATAATTTATCTTAATTTATGACTTTTAAGTCTAAAATGAAGTCATTTTAATTATTAATGTTTAATTGAAAAATTAATAAAACTCCATTCGAGTCAGAACTTTTAAGATGATAAGTGGATTCTTAAGTTTAGAGAAAAAGATAAAAATTTCACCAAGGGCATATACACAAATGAAAATCTAAAATTATTTTTAGAACTCTAAGTTGATATGCGAGATACAATCAGTGTATCATAGTTTTCTATTTATTTATAAAATTTTAGAATGTTAAAATTACTTACTATTTTTATAAAACCCTAAGTTTTAGATATTTTATATTAACTTTAGAGAATTTTTTTTAGAATTTTAAATTTATTTCTTGACAATTAGCAATTATTCGAACTTATTATACAGTTTAAATATTATATAGGATTTTAAATTATGTTTAAAGATAAAAAATACAAATATTCATTAATTTTAATTATTAGCTTAGCTTTTATTAACTGTGGCCCCAATTTAACTAAAGATTTATTGAAATATACAGAGCAGACATCTGAAGTTGATAAAATACGACTAGATATAATTGATTATCAAGCTAAAATGAAGACATTTAGTAATCTAGAACAAACGCTTTTATATTCTAAAGAAATTTCATCCAAATGTGATAGAGCAGTTCTTATTTTAAAAAGAATCGATGTAAAGAATCCAGATTTAATCATTCTACATGATACCAACCAAAAGTATTTTGAAGCTATGCAAGAGACTTTTATTTTTTTAATATCAGGCATAGAAACTAATGATGTAAAGAAGATAGAAGAAGCAGGCAATAAATTATCTGAGTCTAGAACTTACTATGATGATTATATTGAATCACTAGCTAAAATAAATAAAAAAATTAGTAAGGATTAAGAAAATGCTCCAAATTATATCAAATTCATTTGTAAAACATCTTTTTACAGGATTTCTAATACCTTGTTTTTTACTTTTTAGTATTTCAGGTTGTGGGATTTCTGATGAAGACCAAAAAGTATTATCTGAAATTGTAGCTAAGAAATTCACAGATAGAGAACTCGCATCTATAACAGATATTATTAAAGACCATAAAGATTACTCTGGTATAGTAAACGGAAAATACGAATGGGTTTATGAGAAAGGGTCAGAAGGAGTGCATATTGCAAAATATTGCTATGTTGGAACCTATCCATTCTGGAAAAGAGCTCTAGGGGCATTGATTGGAGTTGTAACTTTCGTTGTTTCTGCGGGTAGTTTTACATACTTTCCCTGGATATTAGAAGAGAATGGACTCTGCCTAACCTATAATGTAAATATAAAAACAGGGGAAGTTTTAACTAAGAAAGATTAAAATAAGAGTTTGGTAATACAATTTAAAGAATACCTCCCATATTTTTTCTTGCCGATGATCTGTAATATATGGTTGGATAATCCATTCAAATAATAAATGGGGATCCAACCAATTCTTCACTCCCTAGACAACGAATTTAATGCTCTAGAGATAGATAAACTTACCTCGAATCTTAAAAATCATTACTACAAATTCCATTATCTCTTACACCTAACATTGTACTTTTGATTGGGATCATCCCCTACCTCTTTTCCATTTTTATCAAGTAAATAGTATCCACCATAGTTTTTGGCTAAATTGCCCCATACGTCGTACACTACTCTCTCTTCTGAAGACCAATAGTATCCGTCCGACCAATCTTTCATGAGACCCTCTTTTTGTGCATTTTTTAAATCATTAAGAGATGGAAGATACTTTCCCTCAGATTTACATAACTCTCTTGCACTATTCAAGTTATAATTTGTATAGTATTTATCTGACCAATTTTCTTTTAATTTAATACTTAGTAAATAAGTCTTCAATTCCTCTTCCGAATTGAGACACTTCTCTCTGTAAAAGATTTTCTTATTCATTTTACAAAAATATTCTTCTACCGATTCCTCCCGTAGTGGGCGGACCAAATTAAAACCCGTATCATTGTCCCTCCCGCCATAGGGGCGAGATTTAGAGGTGAAATTGCGACCGGATGAACGGAAATCGCGAGGACTGAGGTCACGAGTATATGAGTCTGGTGATATCGGATAGAGATAGGACTGCCAAGTTAAGGGATGAAAGACGATATCATGAACAAAGTCTAAAGTATAGGAGCCGGGAGGGAAAATATTTCCCAGTGTCATACCGACAGGTGCTAGACTCCAACTTTGAAACCAGAACCAATCATAGGAGCTTATTCTCGCTTCCTCAATCTCCTCCTTATATGGAAGACGGTAGCAATTGGGACAATTATCCTCTTTATTTAGTTTCTCTGCATAATCTCTGGCAAAGTACCAAGAGTCTCTCTCATCAGGTCTAATTCTTTCTGACAGGTAAAATGGCTTTCCATCTTTCCTGAAAATCTTCGTAAATTTGACCCCCGTTTTTGTAGTGAATGTTTCGGGTGGTATATCAAACCCAAATATCTCTTTCTTAACCAAGAAAACCTTTTCCGTCTCTGTCTGTATCTTCTTGTTATACGACTCTTCCGCCTTAAAGGCATCAGTATAGAGAGATATCTTTTCATTAAGTATTTTTTCTTCTTTCTTAATTCTCTCCTTATATTGATTGATCTTAGCGGTAAGAGTTGATACATACATATCACGTGTTCCGCCCCTACTCTGAAAATCCTTGAGTTGTGTGAGTTTTCCTTTTAAATATTCAATATACTCGGCATATTCTCCCTTGCTCCAGAGCTCTTCTGATTTATTTTCCATCTCCAAATAAAGAGTCTCCATCTCAGGATTATATCTTAATCCAGCTATCTCAACCACTCGCTTGGCTATCCGTCTCTCTGTAACAGGATTTCTCTCCGCTTCCTCGAGTGTCTTTTGATAGTCTGTAAACAAATACAACCATCCATCTAACCCCTTGCTCAATTTAGTTGCTTTCAAACTCATGGGAGAATTTTCTTTGTAGTACGTTTCCAATTCTCCGAGTTTTTTTGCAAACATCGCGTCTCCTACCATGTAAATCCGATTCTGTATGTCGGTCGCCATATTCCCCGCTTTCTTCTTATCTTCAGGAGAAAGACTTGCCAATGCATCTCTCGCATCCCGAAATCCATTGAGTGCCAAGAGGTAATCCTTTTTCTGGTAGGCAGTATCCGCATCCGTAATGGTGACTTCTTTGAGACGTTTTACGATGTCGAGTGTATTGCCCTTGATCTCGGGTAGTTTGATCTCTTTGAGATCCTTGACCGTAGTAAAATTAAAATCATCGAGATTTTCATACAGGGGAGCATCCTTGTAGTTCATGGCGTAAGACGGATTCATGAGTTTTCTTACAATCTCCCCCGTAAAATACTCCCATTGGTTCAAATAAAACTCCCCATCTGCCAAACTCTTGATCGAGAGATTCTCCTCTCCCTTTTTCACGCGGGAGGAATTTTTAAAACTGTATTTGAACTTGCCATTGTTCTCTTCAATCGTGCCCGTGATCACCTCATCCGCATTCAGTGACCTAGAGATCTCCCGCATACAGGCTTCCTCGTTACACCCAAACATCTTGGATTTTTCGAGTTTCGCCTTGAGCCCTGCAATGGAATCGTCATCCATGAGATTATACTCGGAGAAATCCTTCAAAAGAATCGCCGTCATCTTGTTCCGAAACTTGGATTCAAAATTGCTGTCTTTTGTGTTTTTGGTCAGGATTTTATACACATAAATGGACTTTTTCTCTTTGGAATAGAGGGCGAAATGGAATAAAACTAGAATGATTAGAAAGTACTTCATGGCATATATGGTAATTTAAGGAGATTTTTTGTAAAGTGGGAAATTTTAGTACCTCACCCCCACTTTTCAGAATTGTATGAATATTCAGTGTACACCGCCTCTCCATGGTTCGTCTATGCTCACCACAAGTTGCGTTTGAAAAAAGACGCAACAGAGAGGGGTAAATTTATAGTTACCAATATTTGTTTACCAACAATTAAACACTAAACATAAGTTTATTTATCTTGCCCTTTTTTCTCTAAAAAATAAAGCTATCCCTATTATGCCATCTTCTCACGACCTATTCGTAAAAGGATTTCT
>CANGZW010000126.1 GCA_947458405.1 Leptospiraceae bacterium | reverse complement strand
TGTGGTAAAAATCGGAGCAAGTTCGTATTGATTAGGAGCCACTTCATTGTGTCTGGTTTTAGCATTCACACCCAAAGCCCAGAGTTCTGCATCTACGTCTTCCATAAATGCTAAGATTCGATCTTTGATGGATCCAAAATAATGATCTTCTGATTCCTGTCCCTTAGGAGGACGGGCACCAAATACAGTTCTTCCCACAGCAATCAAATCTGGTCTCAGATTGTAAAAATTCTTATCAATTAAAAAATATTCCTGCTCGGGACCAACAGTTGTGGTAACTCGAGTAGCATTTTTATTACCAAAAAGACGCAAAACTCTTAAGGCATGATGGGAAAGTGTGTCCATCGATCTCAAAAGAGGAGTTTTTTTGTCTAGAGCTTCTCCAGTATATGAAACGAAAGCAGTTGGTATAACTAGAGTTGTTCCTCGAATAAAAGCAGGTGAGGTTACATCCCATGCTGTATAACCACGGGCTTCAAAAGTCGCACGGATTCCTCCCGAAGGAAAAGAAGATGCATCGGGTTCCCCTTTGATTAACTCTTTTCCATTGAATTCCAATACAACCGCACCATGGCCTGTTGGATTGATAAAGGAATCATGTTTTTCGGCGGTGAGTCCTGTCAGGGGATGAAACCAATGGGTATAGTGAGTCACTCCATTTTCAATCGCCCAATCCTTCATTGCATTGGCTACAATGTCAGCAAGGTCGGGGTCGAGAGGATTACCCTCATTTATGGTTTTTTTAAGGGACTTATAAACTGATTTGGGAAGTCTATCCTGCATTACCCTGTCATTGAAAACTTTGCTTCCGAAAAGTTCATGTACCGGTGTTTCTAAAGGATTGTAGGAAGACTCCTCGGGTAGATAATCCGATATTTTAGCAATTGCTTCCTGTCTTGGGTTGTTTGTCATAGTTTTTCCTTGCTATTTAAATTCTTTACAATCTGCTACTTTGTTGGGCATGAAATCTAATCTTTAATTTCAAAGCTAAACCCGAATCCGAGTGCAAATTTCTAATTATGAATAGAAAATACTTTCAAAAATATTTTTTTCCTTTTAATTTCAATTAAAAAGAGGCTTTTATTTTAATTCCTATTCCTTTTTTTTATGGTTTTTCAAAAAATTAAAATTTATCACCATTTTCCATATAGAAATAAGCATAAATTGTACCTATCTTAATCCAAACTAATTTTTTATTAGTTTTTTTAGGAGAAAATTTAAGTATTTCTATTTTCTAATTTTTTAAAGAGACTTTTTAGTTACTCCTAAAAAAATCAATTTATGAAATTATTTTTTCGGGGATTTTCGGGTTATATATTTTTAATAATCCTAATACTCTTTCCTTTTTTTAATCTTCCTGCGGATGAAAAAAAAGAGATTGAAGATTTTATCGATAATTATTTTAAAACCTGGTCGAAGGGTGATATTCAATCTTATTCAAATCTCTTTTTTCCAACTGCAGTGATACAATTTAGAGAAAAAAGTGGAAAGGTTTTTACCGAGAATATAAATAACTTCCTGGAAGGTCAAAGAATTTCTCAAAGTAATTCAACTGATCTTTTAACAGAAATTCCCACATCAAAAAAAATTGATACAGGAAAAGATGTTAGTTTTGCTAGGGTAACATGGAAAATGACCGGAAGGGGAAAATTAGTTACCGGTTGGGATTATTTTATACTTATCAAAAATAAGGATACTTGGAAAATTCAATATCTATTATTCTCGAATGATTGATTATTACTTCCACCATACTTTTAAATTTTCAATTGAATCCAATATATCCGCTACCCAAATCGAATTGGGGTAAAGTTTTATGAATTCATTATAATCTTTTTTTATTTTGTCTAGTTTTGCTCTTAATTCAGTTAGTTCTGGATTTTTTTTTGGATCTAATTCTACAGATGGTAAATTTTTTCTGGACTTAAAATAGAAAAGAATTGATTCGCTTTCTCTTGTTTTAATTTCTTTATAAATTTTATATTCATCTTTAATTATTTTTTGATTTGGATTTTGTAATACAGAGTCAGTAGATTGACTCTCACTTTCGGAATAATATATATTTAAATAATTATCCAAATAAGAGTAATAATTCATCAATTGAACAAATAAAACATCGGAAGTATACTCTCCCCTATCCGGGTGATACTTTAAAGCTAATTCCCTATATCTCCTTTTTAAATCTTCTTTAGTAAATGTTCTCGGTAGAGAAAAAAACAACAAAGCATCTTCTAATTCTTCTTTCAATTGATTTGTCCACCGGATAAATATTTCTTTAGTTTAGAATTTACTTGAAAATGAATAAACTCATCTCTCATTTCTTTTTTCATTTCTACGAGTAATGTATCAATCTCATTTTGAGTTATTTTAATTTTATGGTATAATTCATCATACGGTTTATCTTCTAAATTATATTTTTTTTCGATTCGGTTTAAGATTAAAACAATTCTTTCTGATTTTTCTAAATAATAAAATCCTTTTTCGTAATACAATGATTTGAATCTATCTAAAGAGTTTTGCATTGATTCCTGTAAGTTAGATAGTAATTTAATTTTTATTTTAGAAAACATAAAAAGATATGTCCGTTTTTACCCGGACACTAAAAGAGAAGAAAGGAAAAGGATTAACCGGAAATAGAAAGACCTCCGCCCAATTTTGGAGCGGCTACAGTTGGTGTTGTGTTAGAGGAAGACCTTTCAATTTCTTCCCATGCATTTTTTAGATCAATAAAATGTTTTATAACTTCATCTAGAATTTCTTTGTCTTTTTTCATATTCGCTTCTAACAAACGCTTTTTGAAATATACATAAAGAGATAGTAAATCTTCAGCTATCTTACCACCGTTATCCATATTTAATGAACCCATAAGCTCGGAGATAATCTCTTGTGTTTTTAAAATATTGGTGTTTACCAAATCAAATTTTTTAGGGCTCTCTATGTTTTCTTTGGCTATATTTAAAAATCGAATGGCTCCTTCATAGAGCATGACGATTAGTTTACCCTGACTGACAGTGGTGATTTCATTTGATTTATAAGCATCATATCCTGATGTAGAACCGATGGTTGTTCTTCTTGATAACGACATTGTATACTCCTAGAAATTCCATTCGACAAAATAAGAAAGGTGCTTAAATGTATCTTCAAATTAATAAAAAAAGAAAAACTAAATAGGTGCAAGTGCAAAAACAAAGGTTAAATAGAAAAATATGAAAAAGAAGATCGTCGTTTTAGCTTCAGGTCTGGGCACTAATTTTGTAGCTTTGAGAGAATACATACGAAAAAAGAAATTAAATGCTGAAATTGTTGCTCTCATTACTGACAACCCCACCTCAAACTCATTATTAATTGCCCTCAGCTTTGGGATAGAACCCATAGCTCTCAGTTTTGAGAAAACGGCCAGAACTGAACTTAACTTAGCCCTTGATGAAAAATTATCCATTTTCACTCCTGATCTTATAGTAACAGCAGGATATATGAAAATTTTACCCGAGTTTATCGTGAATAAATATGAAAATCGAATTATAAATATACATCCCTCTCTACTGCCTGCCTTTCAAGGGATAAATGCAATCAAGCGAGCCTGGGAGTATGGAGTAAAAGTTACAGGTTGCACAACTCATTTTGTTGATAATTCTCTCGATGGGGGGAAAATAATATTACAAACAGCTATCAAAATCAAACCCGAAATGTCTGAAACGGATTTGACAGGTAAGATTCATAAAGAAGAGCATAAGTTATTACCTAAATCTGTTCAATATTTTATAGAAGATAGAATTATTATTGAGGATAGAAAAATCCTAATTAGAGAGTTAAAAAATGATTAAAATAAAAAGAGCATTAATTTCCGTAAGTGATAAAACTAATTTAATTAAACTGGGGACATTTTTGACATCCATGGGAGTAGAAATCATTTCCACTGGGGGTACATTAAAAGAGTTGCAAAAAAATGAAATAAGAGCGATTGCAATAGATGATTTTACAGGCTATCCCGAAATGCTTGAAGGTAGGGTAAAGACTCTCCATCCTAAAGTACATGCAGGGCTTCTTGCCGATCCCGATAGACCCCTCCAAAAAAAAGATATAGATGAAAAAGGAATTATTTCCATAGATTTAGTAGTAGTTAACCTTTATCCATTCTCTGAGACCATAAAAAAACCCGGAATAAAATTAGAAGAAGCCATTGAAAATATAGACATTGGCGGTCCCACCATGCTGAGATCGGGAGCAAAAAATTATAAACATACCGTTGTTGTCACCGACATAGCTGATTATGAAATTATCGAAAAGGAGATGCTTGAATACTCCGGTTATGTTTCAAAGGCAGCATCCTATAAATTAGCCCAAAAGGTTTTCTCTTATACAGCCCTCTATGATTCTGCTATAACCAAGTATTTTAATACAAGAGAGAATATTGCATTTCCAGAGTTTTTGACTTTGGGATATAAAAAGAAACAAAATCTTAGATATGGAGAAAATCCGCACCAAAAAGCTGCTTTTTATGAACCTTTGGATTTAATTAATGAATTAAGACCCCTACAGGGAAAAGAGCTATCCTTCAATAATTTATTAGATTTTGACGCGGCATTGCACATAGCCTCCCTTCTCCCTGAAAACAGTGTGTCTATAATTAAACACTTAAATCCCTGTGGCATAGGCAATGGAAATTCTCCCCTGGAGTCCTTTGAGCTTGCAAAGAGAACCGATCCCGTCAGTGCCTTTGGAGGCATCATAGGAGTTCGCGGAACAGTGGATGTGGACTTAGCCAATAAAATTTTAGAATTATTTGTAGAAGGAGTGATCGCTGAAAAGTTCACTTCAGGTGCAATATCCATATTTTCTCAAAAACCAAATATTAGGATCATAGAACTATCTAGTTTTAAAGATTCATTGGGTGAGATGGACTATAGACCCATACATCATGGTCTATTAGTTCAAAAAAGGGATTACGATATTATTTCAGAAAAAGATTTAAAAGTGGTGAGCGCCAAAAAACCTACCGATGAAGATATTAAAGGTCTTATGTTTGCCTGGAATTGTGTGAAATTCATCAAATCCAATGCAATTGTTTTCACCGATTTAAACTCAACTTTAGGTATTGGTGCAGGACAAATGTCCAGAGTGGATTCTGTAGAACTGGGAGCCCGAAAAGCAGAGAAGGCTAATCTTTCTGTGGCAGGTTCCTATGTGGGTAGTGACGCTTTTTTTCCGTTTAGAGATGGTATCGATTCTATTGCTAAATATGGAGCTAAGGCAATCATTCAACCAGGGGGATCCATTCGTGATGAAGAAGTAATACGTGCCGCAGATGAGCATGGACTTATTATGGTTTTTACTGGAATGAGACACTTCAGGCATTGATATGGAACTATTACTCTTTTTATTCTTTTTTATTCTGGGATTTAGCCTATTAACATTGATAGGCTATTACTATGTTCTGCTATTTTGTAGCGGGAAAGACACCTTTGAGCGGGATGAGCTAACTAATCTTGTGGAAATTTTTCCAAAAGAAGCCTTACGGAATTTTGAATCGGAGAATGATTTACAAAATGGATTGATAGCCTTTTTGTTTTCCTATTTGTTTACGTATTTATGGACACTTTTGGGGGCTATTTTGGGAGTGTCTTCTTACTCGGATGAATTCACTACTTATTTTTTTCATTCCTGTTTTATTCCCCTGGTCTTTTTTTATGGAGCTCCCCTGCTAGAAGATTACTTTGCAGGAACTCTAGGAAGCAATCATTTTGCCACACTTTTGAGTGGGCAAACAACAGCTTTTGTGGCAGGTTCGGTATCTACCATTATTGCCGCCAATCTCACTATTTATGGATCATACCATGAAGCCTTGTTTTTTGTAATATTTATCAATATAGTCAGTTCGGGTTTTGTATATGTTTATAGAAGAAGAGAAAAAGCCTTAGATAATCGAGTAGAAGATTATTCTATTGATGAGGAACTTTCCGAAGAGGAAACTGAAAATGAAGAGATAGGAGTTTAATTGCATATTTTATAAGCATTACGTGTATATTAAACTCAATTAACATTCTCAGTATTCTGTTTATATTTTTAGCAAACCTTTAAAATACTTCTTATTTTAAATAATATTGTAAATTTCCAGCTACCATTTTTCAATTTAAAGAATTCAAATAAAGCAAATCCCATAGAAGAATTAGCTATCTCTGTTCAAATGTTATCTCTCATCAAAAATTTATTTTAAAATATTAATTCAGTAAGGTACATTCTTTGCATAGAGAAAGTTATGAAGGATTTCTACCCTTCAAATCTATCTATATGAGAGAAAATATGTTTAAGAAAAGATTTTTTCAAATACTCCTACTGCTTTCTATTTTTCTTCCAAAGATTTTATTTTCAGAAGATACAGAGGCTACTCCTGTACCCGAAGTTCCAACTCTAGATAAAGCTGATACTACATGGATGATAGTTTCGTCCGCCCTTGTGTTTTTTATGATTCCCGGTCTTGCACTTTTCTATGGAGGAATTGTAAGGGTAAAAAATGTTCTCTCTACAATGATGCATAGTTTTTTGGCAATCATTCTTCTTACCCTGCAATGGACTATATTTGGATATAGCTTTGCTTTTTCTGGAGACAGTCCTTATTATGGAGATTTTAGTTTCCTGTTTTTAGATGGTATCACAATGGATACTTTAGAAGGAACTATACCGAAATACGTTCATTTTTTATTTCAAGGAATGTTTGCCCTAATCACACCCGCTCTTATCTCAGGAGCAGTAGCGGAGAGAATTAAACTTTCGGGATATTCTGTATTCATAGTTCTCTGGGCTACATTGGTTTATGATCCTGTTGCGCATTGGGTATGGGCAGCAGACGGTTGGCTTTTTAAAATGGGAGCCTTAGATTTTGCTGGAGGAACTGTAGTACACTTAATTTCGGGTATTGCAGGGGTTGCCTGTGCTGTGGTAATTGGCAAAAGAAAAGGCGATTCCAATACAATGACTAATCCCAACAATATGACCTATACACTTCTAGGTTCGGGTCTTCTCTGGTTTGGTTGGTTTGGATTCAATGCAGGATCTGGACTTGCTATTAATGGATTAGCCGCAAGGGCATTTGTTGTTACTTTAGTTGCTCCTGCTGCGGCCGGACTCTCTTGGTTGGTGATTGAATACTTACATACCAAAAAAGCAACAGCACTGGGAGCGGCATCAGGAATTGTAGCGGGATTGGTAGTGATTACCCCAGCCTCAGGTTTTGTCGGTCCAAAAGAAGCGATTATTATGGGACTTTTAGTATCTCCTGTTTGCTACCTTGCAATCTTACTCAAAGGAGTTTTAAAGTATGACGATACTTTAGACGCATTCGGTATTCATGGAGCGGGTGGAGCGTTTGGTGCCATTCTCACAGGTGTGTTTGCATTGGAGCTTGCCGAGGGAATGACCCGGGGTAACCAAATTTATGTTCAATTTATATCTGTAGTGGCTACTGCCGGATACTCATTTGTGGTTTCGTTTTTCCTTGCCTTCCTTGTGGAAAAAACAATTGGAATGAGAATCGAAGAAACAAAAGAGATCAATGGTTTGGACGAAGAGATCCATGGAGAAAGAGGATACAGTTTATATCTTTAATAGATAGGAGAATATATGAAATTAATTGTAGCAATTATACAACCAACCAAATTAGAAGAAGTCAAAGAAGAACTGCAAAAACATGAAATTTATAGACTCACAGTGAGCAGTGTGGAAGGATACGGTCAACAAAAAGGAAAAAGTGTTGTGTACAGGGGTCATGAGTATGCGGTAACACTTCTTCCCAAAGTGAGATTGGAGATTGCGGTCAATGATGAGTTTGTAAAACCCACGGTTGATGCAATTCTCAAAGCGGCAAGAAATGGTCAGGGTCAAATAGGAGATGGAAAAATATTTATACTCCCCATCGAAGATGTAATTCGTATCCGAACGGGAGAAAGAGGTAGCGCGGCAATTTAAAATTAGGAACGGGGCTTGTAGTTCCTCCCTCCAAGCCCCGAATCTTTATAATTTTCTTGCCTAATTTCACTTGTAGATTTCTTCTAAACTTAGGGAAGCATATTCCCGGAAGGAATAACTATGAAATTAAATCAACCTATAGCCATCTGTTCACCCCGCAGAACCCCTTTTGCACAGTTTGGCAAATCCCTATCTCCTTATGCCGCTCACCATCTCGGAAAAATCGTAATGGATGACCTACTCGCCCATACAAAAATTCCCCATTCCGAAATTGATGGAGTGATTGTGGGAGAAGGTTTTGCCAACGCCCCCAACTCTGCGAGAGTTGTTATGAATTTAGCCGGACTTCCCAATGAAATCCCTGCTCTGACTGTCTCCAATAACTGTGTATCTGGAATGGAAGCTGTTGTAGAAGCGGCAAGGCGTATTGCACTCGGCGAGGGTTCTCTCTATATCACCATTGGAGAAGAGTCCCAAACTGCTATGCCCATCATTGTAAAAAATGCACGCTTAAATAAAAAGACAGCTTCCTTAGATAAACTTAAAGCCCTTCTCCCCGACAATTTACCCGAAGGTGTAGAAATTCGTGATACACTTGAAGATGGATTGGGCGATGGAGAAACAAGCTATGGTATGCAGGTTACTGCTGAAATACTAGCTCAAAACTATGAACTCAAAAGAGAGACGACTGACAAGCTCGCCTATGAAAGTTTCAAGAGAGCCTACGAAGCTACAACAGGTGGACTCTATAAAGAGTACCTCGTTCCCATCAAGGATGATGAGGGAAAAGATATGGAAGCGGATGAGGCTGTACTACTAAGAAAGGGAATTGTAGAAAATCCAGGTAGAATGGCAAAGGCTATGCTTTTGTTTGAAAATCCTTACATGAAATTTACCCAATTCAAAGAAACATATGGTAAGTATCTCAAAAAAAGTCATGGACCTACTTTGAGTATTTTCAATGCAAGTCCCCGTTCTGATGGTGCAGCTGGAGTTATCATTTGCTCGGTTGAGAAGGCTAAGAAGTTGGGACTAAAGATTGACGCTGTTCTCACAGGCTGGAAAATGAAAGGGGTTGATCCCAATATAATGGGAATTGCGCAGGCAGATGCATCTTTGGCACTACTCAAAGATATGGGATACAAGATTGAAGATATAGACCAAATTGAAATACACGAAGCCTTTGCTGCGACAGCAGTAGCCGCTCTCGAAGAAATTAAAATCCAAACCGGTCTGGATTGGGAGAAAAAATTTGACGAGAAAAAAATCAACATGTATGGCGGATCAATCGCAATTGGACACCCTTTTGGTGCTACGGGGATTCGATTGGTAGCCAATGGTGTAATGGATTTTAAATTGAATCCATCCACAAACAGAGTATTACTGACCGCCTGTGCTCATGGTGGTGTGGCCGGTGCTCTTATGATGGAGAGATACAAAGAGTAAATTGTATTTAATAAAAAGACCCTACGATTATTCTGGGGTCTTTTTTTACACCAAGCCTTAAAAAACGAGTTTCTACAAAGAGATTTTTAATTTAAGAAGAGTCTTTCAAAAAAATATTACCTCAGGGAAGTGTAAAATAGATATTCGTATTGCAATTTAAAATATCTTTATCACTATTTGTAAGGATAAACCTTGATAGAAAAAGTTTTGATTTAAGTTCTGATTAAACAATGTTTTTAAAATATAAGGTGCAGAGTAAGAGTAAATTGATAGCATGCTTTGATGAGACTGGTACGAGATTTTGTCGATTACATTCCTTTATTGATACATGCAAGAAACAGAAGCTTCCAATTTTAGATTCTATTCTCTATGTATTTAACTTTGGTTCGTTTCAGTTTAAAAGGTAAGTTTTTTAAGTAACTATAGAGTAATACAATACCCCGGAGGTTTAGAGAGCGGAGCGACCGTCCGGGTTTCTCTTCTTTTTTGGTTACTTTTTTCTGCTCTTTACA
>CANGZW010000125.1 GCA_947458405.1 Leptospiraceae bacterium | reverse complement strand
GATTCTCTCCAACAAAACAAGCAAGAACAAGAGTTCGAGCAAGATTTAGAAGGAGGGGATAAAACTTTTATTGAGAAATTTCTAATAAAAATTGCTCATAAAATTCAAGAGAATAGGATTCGAGTTCTATTCTCTTTAGCGTTTATTTTTGTCGTATTAAGCTCCCTAATAGCAATCGGTGAATACAGTAAATTTAGAGAAAAACAGGCTATTCTTGAATCTGAAAAATTAGAGAAAAAAATAGAAAAACTTCCGGAATCCGACCCTACTAAATTAAAGGAAATGGAAGGGTTTTTACAGGAACACTCTTCAAAATCAGCTACTTTAAGAATATCTAAACAAATTATGGATATCCATATTAAAAATGGAGAATTCCAAAAAGCATCTCAGTATGCAGAAAAAATTGCAAATTCTATAGAAACTCCAAAAGAATTAAAAGCCTATTTTTATTATCTTCAGGGAAACTTTTCAGAGCAGGCTGGAGATAAAAAATTATCTCTTGAGGCATACAAAAAAGCAGAAGAGCAGATCTCTGGAAAAAAAGAGATGGTCATAATGAACAGTTGGACTCTTTTTCAAATTGGTCGTTTGAAATTTGAGTTAGGAGACAAAGAAGGGTCAATTTCTGAATTAAAAAAAGTATTAGAATTGGACAGCGAACAGTTAGGATTTGCATTAAAACAACCTAAATTGATGTCCACTTATCTTATTTTGAAAATAAACAAAGGTTAAGAATTGTTTGTCTTAGCACTGCCGAAGGGCAGACTTGCTGAAGAGTCCATTAATTTGTTATATAAAGCAAAATGGATTTCTGAAAAACCAAACGAAAAATCTAAAGAGTTAGCTTTCTTAGATCCTTTAGGAAAATTAAAAATACTTTTAGTTAGAGCTCAAGACGTTCCAACATATGTAGAACAATCTGCCGCTGATGCAGGAATAGTCGGTTGGGATGTAATACGAGAAGGCTCTTATGATTTGGTAGTTCCCATAGCTTTAAAAATTGGAGAATGCAGATTATCTCTAGCGGCAAAGTCCGGCTTTGACCTAAATAAATACCAACGTAAATTGCGAGTAGCTACAAAGTATCCACATTTAGCCAAAGAATATTTTTTTACAAAAGGCATGAGTTGTGAAATTATAAAACTATATGGTAGTATTGAACTAGCACCTCTGGTAGGACTATCAGATTGTATAGTGGATTTAGTGGAAACGGGAGAGACGCTGAGAGCAAATGGACTGAAAGAGTATGACACAATCTTAAATTCTACCGCCAGATTTATAGTAAATCGGTCTTCATTGTATACAAAAAGAGAAGAAATTATTAGATTCATTAATGATTTGGGGGAATTAGATGTCTCTTGAAAAAATAAAAATTCAATTAAAAGATAACTCAATTCGTGAGTATCCCAAAAATACTAATGCAAAAGATATCGTTCAGTCCATTAGTACAAGTTTATATAAATCTGCCCTGGCTGTTAAGATAGATGGAATTGAAAAAGATCTTAGCACAGAGATTGATAGAGATTGTAGTTTTGAAGTTTTAACAATAGAATCAAAAGAAGGAAGAGAAATTTTTTCTCATTCAAGTGCACATTTATTAGGACAGGCTGTTCAAAGACTCTATCCTAAAGCCTTATTAACAGTAGGACCCGTGATAGAAAATGGTCCCGGATTTTTTTATTACGACATTGATTTTGGAGATGATAAGATTGTTCCTGAGGATCTCATCAAAATTGAAAAAGAGATGGAAAAAATTGTAAAAGAGAACTTAGAAGTTCGTAGGGAAGAATTAAGTATACCTTCTGCACTACAAAAGTTTAACTCAATGGGAGAAAAGTATAAAGTAGAACTAATCTCCGGATTTAAAAGTGAAACAGTTTCTTTGTATTACCAAGGAGAATGGTTTGACTTATGTAGAGGACCTCATCTTCCTAAAACAGGATTAATAAAAGCATTTAAGTTAACCGCAATTTCTGGAGCCTACTGGAAGGCGGATGCCTCTAATAGAATGCTCCAACGTATATATGGAGTATCATTTCTTTCAAAAAAAGAATTAGATGAGTATATTTTTACATTAGAAGAAGCTAAAAAAAGAGATCATAGAAAAATTGGAAAAGAATTAGATTTATTTTCTTTCCAAGAGGAAGCTCCAGGGTTTCCATTCTGGCATCCAAAAGGTACCTCATTATGGAATACATTAGCTAAGTATATCAGGTCTGAGTGTCTTACGAGAGGGTATCAGGAAATTAGAACACCAATGATATTAAATTCTGATCTATGGAAAAGATCCGGTCATTGGGATAATTTTAAAGAAAATATGTACTTCACAGACATTGACGATCAAGACTTTGCAGTTAAGCCTATGAATTGTCCAGGGTGTAATTTAATTTATAAATACCATCTACATTCCTATAGGGACTTACCACTTCGCTTCTCCGAATTGGGTACAGTTCATAGACATGAATTGAGTGGTGTATTGCATGGTTTATTCCGAGTGAGGGCTTTTACCCAAGATGATGCACACATCTATACTCCCTTGGATTATTTGGGTAAGGAAGTGGAAGATCTAATTGACTTTACTTTTACTGTTTACAAGAGATTTGGATTTACAGAATTCAAAACATTCATAGCTACCCGACCTGAAAAATCTGTGGGAAAAGCGGAAGACTGGGAATTTGCAACAAAAGCACTCTCGGAGTCTTTAGCTAAGAAAAACATACCTTTTTCCATTAAAGAAGGGGAAGGTGCCTTTTATGGACCTAAAATTGAATTCAATATAAAAGATAGCATTGGAAGATTATGGCAATGTGGAACAATTCAGCTAGATTTTTCTATGCCCGAAAGATTTGAATTAGAATTTACTGGGAATGATGGAAAAAAACACAGACCGGTCATGATTCATAGGGCTATTTATGGCTCTCTAGAGAGATTTATAGGAATATTAACCGAGCATTTTGAAGGTAAATTTCCATTTTGGATTTCACCTAATCAATTGAGGATACTTTCTGTTGCTGAGTCTCATTCAGAGTATTCAATTGAGTTGGCTAATTTATTTAAAAGTAAGGGATTTCATGTCGAATTAGATCTTCGAAATGAAAAAATAGGGTATAAAATCAGGGATTCGATCTTAAAAAAAGTAAATTATTTGCTGATTATAGGTGATAAAGAGAGAGATTCGAATTCTGTTTCCTATAGAAAAAGAGGTGAGGAATCAACAAATACTCTTTCCCGTGAAGATTTTATGGAAATGTTGCATAAAGAATTAGAAAATTAATAGATTACTACTAAAAATAGTAGGTTCTATTTTCATAGTTTCAAAAAATTGTTGAATTTTAAATAAAAAATAAAACATAGTAAACCGATACTGGAGAATTGATGCACAAAAAGCCAAATCAGAAATATGGTACCGAAAAAGTAGCAAGCCAAAGGATTAATGAACAAATTACAGGGGTCATGCAGGTCAGGTTGGTCAGTGATACTGGCTCTGAAATCGTACCATTCACTGTGGCATTGGAAAAAGCAAAAGAAGAAAATCTTGATTTAGTAGAAGTATCAAGTGGACAAGAAATTCCTGTTTGCAAAATTATAGATTACGGAAAATTTAAGTTTGAGCAATTAAAAAAGACCAAAGAAGCAAAGAAGAAACAACATGTAATAACAATAAAAGAAATTAAGCTCAGACCAAGAATTGATATTCATGATTTTGAAATAAAAAAACGCCAGGCAATTGATTTCCTAGTTAAAGGTGATAAGGTAAAAGTTACACTTCGATTCAAAGGAAGAGAAATGGCGCATGCTGAATTAGGTATGAATGTTATTGTAAAGATGATTGATGAGTTGAAAGAGAATGGGATTCCAGAGAAGCCTCCTGTGCATGATGGAAAGCAGATTGTAGCTTTGATAAACCCGAAATAATTTTAAAGGATTTTGATATGTCAAAATTAAAAACAAACCGCTCTGCGGCAAAAAGATTTAAATTTACAAAAAATGGTAAAATAAAAAGAGCTCATAGTCACTTAAGACATAAGCTTTCAAAGAAATCTCCTCAAAGAAAAAGGGGATTGGGGGGAACCACCTTGGTTCATGAGTCTGATATGGGCAGAATTATTGAATTATTACCCTATGGAGTAAGATAATGGCAAGAGCAGTAAATGGAACACTACACAAAAATCGAAGAAGAAAGATTTTAAAAGCCGCTAAAGGATTTAGAGGCGGAAGATCTAAGCTATATAGAACAGCATTGAGTGCTGTCTGGAAAGCAGGTCAGTGGGCTTATAGAGATAGAAGAGCTAAAAAACGAGAATTTAGAAATTTATGGATCATAAGAATTAATGCTGCAGTTAGAGAAAATGGCCTTTCTTATTCAAAATTTATGCATTCCTTGAAAAAACTCGGAATTAATCTAGATCGAAAAACTTTAGCTGATTTAGCTTACAATGATAAAGAAGTTTTTGCAGCTTTAGTGGAAAAGACAAAGCTAGCGGCTTAAATCAACCGAATTTATAAAGAGGAAGAATAACTATGATAGCATTGGAAAGTCTGGAAGAGCTAGAATCGAAAGTCATAAAAGCACTGGAATTAATATCTGATTTACGTGCAGAAAATGATAGGCTTGAATCTGAAAATGAAGGATTGAGAGCTGAAAATGATAAAATGAAGCTGGCTATGGAAGATAAAGAGCGTGAGCTTGAAACTCTTCGACAGAAACTTGCTGATGCTACTAAGCAATTGAATGATTTACATTCAAAAGAAAATTCTTATGATTCACGTATCACGAATATGTTGAATAGATTAGAAAGTATTTCTGAATTTAAGTCCATATCAGATGATTCTAAGAAGGCTAAAATTGAGTCCCCTAGCGTTCCATCAGCTCCATCAGTAGTAGAACAACCTAGTTTTGTTTCAAAAACAATGGAAATTTCTCCTGAATCAGTAGATCCCGATGATACAATCTATGTAGAGTCTAAAGAAGAAGAAATAGTTCCTCCTCAGGAAGAGGAAGATGAAATTATCTTACTTGATGACGACGAAGAAGAGTTTTTAGGTTCAACACCTACCCAACAGGAAATTGTTCCTGAAAGCAAAATTGAAGAAGTTAAAGAAGAAGTAGTTGTTAGAGAAGCTCCTCCTGTTGTTACAGACTCTGATGATATTATCATAGATGAATCTGATGATGAAACGATCAATGTTTTTGATTCCGATGATGACGACGACTTTCTCATCATAGAAGAAGACGCAAAATAAATGCCCGAGTTAACTCGCGTAGAAACAAGAATTTATGATAATGACTACATCATTACAGGGGATGCAACAGAAGATTACATTAGTCGTGTTGCTTCCTATGTAGATTCAAGGATGAGGGAATTGTCTAGAACATTCCCTGACGCCAGTAGTATAAAACTAGCAATTTTAACCGCAGTAAATATCTCAGATGAACTTTTTCAGTTAAAAGAAAATCCTCAAAAAAATCCACAAAAATCCCCAGAAGTAGAAGAAAGAGCTAGAAAACTAATTTCTTTGCTAGATAAAAGCCTTACTGGGGAATAATTTTATCTACTTTTATTTTTTTATTATTTACCTAAGTTTATTTAAATTAAAAGTCTAATAACTAGAATCATTCTAAAAGATTATAAATAAAATTAGAACATTGAATGATAGTCTTCTATGAAAAAAATAAATAGCAGTGAAATAAATCTAATTATTGAACATCTATTAAGTTATTACTCCATAAAAATAAATAAGCTAGATTTTTTGTCTGCATTAACACAAAATATTGAAAGGAATAAATATGAACTTTCTTGGTCAAATATAGAAAGGATATTTTTAAGAAACAAACTCAAAGTTTTTTGTAATACTAAATCATTTTCAGAGGCAATTAAGCAATCTAGTGAAGTTGTGCCTTGGATAACCTATACCGAGACGTATGGTTGGATTTCAATTATGGGCGACAGAGGCCCGTGGGTAAAATATTTAATTATAGGCAAAGATAAAAAAAGCAGACTTATTCTATCAAAAGATTTAATAAAGAATATTAGTAAGGACACTATATGGATTTTTGCAGAACCAACTGAATTATTCTCAGGAGGGGAAGCAGACAGCAAATATCCTCATTACTATAGTAGAATATTTCATCTGATAAAAGTGGAAATATCAGATATCAAAATTCTAACTATCTATTCTATTGCAATTGTAGTACTCTCACTTGTTGTTCCTGTCGGGACACAATCATTTATAAATATACTTTCTTTTGGAACCCAGTATCAACCAATTTTAGTTTTGACTGCTTTTGTGACTATACTATTAGGCATAGCAGGATTCTTGCGAATTTTTCAAACTGAAGTAGCAGAAATCCTTCAACAAAAATTATTTATAAGACTGGTATCTGAGATAAGTGAAAAGCTTTTTGCGATACGAAGTGATTATTTAAAGAAAAGAAAGATAGAAGAAGTAATAAATTATTTTTTAGATATTTCAATAATTCAAAAAAGTGCCACAGTACTCTTGGTAGATGGCTTAAGTGTTTTGCTTCAATTTATAGTTGGTCTTTTAGTCTTAGTACTTTATCATCCTTTTTTTATATTATTAGATATTATATTATTTATATTCATCTTCTTTATTATATTTAATGTTATGGGTAGGCAGGGTGTTGAAACAAGTATTTATGAGTCAAAAGCTAAGCATAAAATTGTAAATTGGTTTGAAGAAATTGCATCTAATTTGAGATTATTTCGCTCAGGAAATATGAATTCTTATGCACTAAAGAGAACGGAGATTCTTTCGAAAATATATTTAGAAAACAGGAGAAATCATTATAAGATACTAATTCGACAGATAGCTGGGCTAACAATTCTACAAGCCGCAGGGATGGGTATTGTTTTGGGAATAGGAGGATATTTAGTTATACAAGGAGAGCTTTCGCTAGGACAATTGGTCGCCGCAGAATTAATTGTATCTAAGATTTTAGATAGTTTTGGAAAGTTTGGAAAGTATTTGGAATCTTACTATGATCTCTTAGCTTCTGTTGATAAGATTGGAACTTTATTGGATATACCCCTTGAATCTTCGGGAGAGGTAATATATGAGAAAACCTTAGTTGGAGTAGATTTAAAATTATCAAACTTAAAATTATCAGATAATAATGGATGTAATCTAAACATAAATGATTTAGAAATAAAAAGAGGTAGTAAGCTTGGTGTACATAGTTTAGATCCTCAAAAAATTGAACTATTTTTGAGTAGTTTGTATGGCTTAGTACCTCAAATGGAAGGCAGAATACTCATCAATGGTAGGTATTCCCTTGGGGAGCTAGACCTCTCTTCATGGAGGGACGCAATAGGTTATTTATCTAATGATCATCTTTTTAGTGGGAATATTTATGAAAATGTGAAAGCGGGTCGAATAGGTATTGATTCCAGATTGATTAGGGATGTTTTAGAGAGAGTTGGAATACTTAGAGGAATACTTGAAAATCATGAAAAAGGTTTAAACACAGAAATCAGTTCAACAGGGTACCCTATCAATAAGAATGAACTATTTCGTTTAAATTTAGCTAGATGTATTGCAGAAATTCCTGATCTACTATTAATCGATAGAGTAATTGATAACATACCAGAAGAAGAGAGAAATTTATTATTAGACATAATTGATACAGAACTAGAGACTTCTACTGTAGTTATTATATCATTATCTAAAGAGAATCTAAAAAAATGTGATACTATACTGGAATTATAATGGACATAAACGAACTACACCAAAGTAATACTTCATTGTTAAGCCTAGTAAATACAAGTTCTAGGAGTAAATTTTATGCAAGATTTACACTTGTAATATTTTTTTTACTGATTCCATTTTTTTTGTGTGCTCCCTGGCAACAAACTGTTTTGGGAACAGGTAAGGTAGTTGCATTTACACCATTAGAAAGACAACAATTTATAGAGGCTCCCATAGAAGGTAGAATTACAAAGTGGTATGTTATGGAAGGGAGTGTTGTAAAACAGGGTGATTTAATTTTAGAAATTTCAGACAATGATCCACAGTTCTTAAATAGATTAACTGAAGAGAAAAATGCAGTAGAGTCCAGAATTCAGGCATTCGAAGCAAGGGCAGATTCATTAAAAATGAGGATTAATTCTTTATCCTCATCTAGAGATAATGGATTTAGTGCCGCTAAGTCTAGATCTTCTATGGCAAAAGATAGAATTGAAGCATCTGAGCATGCCTTAGATGCGAGTCAGGCAATTTATAAAACGGCACAGCTCAATCATAATCGTCAGAAAGGTCTTTTTGCACAAGGTCTTGCATCACAGAGATCATTGGAAATGGCAGAGATGGAAGAAGCTCGTGCACTCACAGATTTAAATAGGTCTAAAGCATCTGTAAGTGCCGCAAAATCAGAGCTCATGGCTATTTCATCTGATCAATCTAAGGTCTCGACAGATGGGAGTGCTTTAGTCGAAGATGCAAGGGCTCAATATTCATCTGTTATGGCTGATCTTGCAAATGCAAAGGCAGAACTACCTAGAATTTCAGCAAGACTTTCAAGGCAACATTCCCAAGAAGTTAAAGCTCCTAGGGATGGAATTATTATGAGATTTATCGTATCACAAGGTTCTGAAATGGTAAAACCTGGTGAACAACTTGCAATTTTAATACCTGATACCGATGAAAGAGCGGCTGAAATATGGGTAGATGGGAATGATATTCCATTGATTAGAGAAGGTAGGGAAGTAAGGATTCAATTTCAGGGTTGGCCTGTTATCTATTTCAGTGGTTGGCCTGATCTATCTTATGGAACCTATGGAGGACATATTGTGTTAGTTGATACAACTGACAATGGAACAGGAAAATTTAGAATAGTTGTTAAACCGGATATAAAAAAAGATTGGCCTTCTTCCTTATATTTGCGACAGGGCGTTCGTGCAAATGCTTGGATATTTTTAAATAAAGTATCTATAGGATATGAATTTTGGAGAAGATTTAATGATTTTCCTCCAATGATACCAATTGAAAAAAATGGGGATAAGAAGGGATAATATATGAAAGATAATAATTCAGATTTTAAAATAAAATATGTAATAAAAAAAATACTCAAACTCTTTCTACTAGTAATACTAGATTTAGAAGGCGTTGAATCTAAAGAACTAAAAAATCAATCCCTACCTGTGCAAGAAAGTAAAGCTATACTCGAGCTACAAAAGGTCGAAGAAGATGAGCTAAGATCTCTTCGAAAAAAACAAAAGAAAACTCTAAATTTGATAGATGTAGTTTCCAATGTTGAGAAAAATTTTCCACTTTTACTAGCAACTTTGCAAGATCTTATGATTGCTAGAAGTGAATTGATAACTTCCCAGGGTGCATTTGATTCTTCAGTAAGATCAGCCTCTACAGCTTCTACGGGATATTACCAGAACCAGAGATTTGATACGATAATTGAACAACCAACCCCTGTAAATGGGACATCCTTTTTTGCAGGATATAGGCTGGGAAGAGGGGAATTTGCACCGTACTATGGAGAAAGAGCAACTAATCGATATGGTGAAGTTAGAGCTGGTGCTAGAGTTCCCTTACTTAGGGATAGAATGATTGATAAAAATAGAGCGGGAGTTCAGAGTTCTACAATAGGTTTGAAGATTGCTGACTTGAATGTAACACAGCAAAAAGTTGAAATCATTAAAAATGCGATGCTAAGATACTGGGACTGGATAGCAAGTGTTGAAAAATTAAAAATAGCTAAAAATATTTATAATATTGCAAAAGATAGACAAGAACAAATTCAAAAGAGAGTAAAGGCAGGTGATTTGCCGCGGATTGAAGAGACAGAAAATAAGAGAATTGTACTACAAAGAAAATCACAGTTAGTTGTATTTGAACAATTAGTGATTTCTTCAGCAAATGAATTATCATTGTACTTAATGACCGATGAAAACAAAGCCTATATTCCAACAGAGGATGAAGTCCCTGATAACCCTTTTTCTCAATTCACTGAAGAAG
>CANGZW010000124.1 GCA_947458405.1 Leptospiraceae bacterium | reverse complement strand
TTAAACTATTATTGAATTGAAGTAAATAGTTATTATTTATCCTAACTGGAGTTATAATTGGAGTTTCACTCATAGGAATTAAATTAATTGTTGTTTTACTTAAATCTGTTTTATTATTTAAAAGTTTAATTTTATTTAATTCAGTCCTATAATTTTCAATATTTATATCATTAGAATTTATTTTTTCAATATTTTTAATATATAGATCGAGATATTTTTCTTTATAATTTTTTATATTCTCTAAATATTCAATTGATTTATTATAATTATTTTTATTATAATAAATTAATGATAAATAATAAATAGCTTCTTTATTTTCCGGATATAACTGTAAAGATTTTTTAAAGTAATTTTCTGATGTATAACTTTTTTTCTCTTTGTAAGATATAACACCTAAATAAAAATATGGTTCAAAAGATTTATTATTTAATTTTATTGCTTTTTCAAATTCTAAGATAGAATCACTAAATTTATTTAATTTTAAAAGTACCCTACCTTTTCCAATAATTGATGAAAAGGAGTTTGAATCTATAGAGAGTGCTATATTGAAATAGTTTAATGCATCATCTGTAAAATTTTCTATCTTAGATTTCCCTAATAATGTATAACAAGATATTAATTCAGGATGCTCTTGAATAATATCATTACAAATTTCGTCTAATTTATCATATTTTTCTAATCTATAATATAGATTAGCTTGGATTTCTTTCTTTTTATAATTATTTAATGCAGCGGATTCTATATACTCTAATGCTGAATAAAAGTCACCGATTTGAATATATAAATTAGTGATTTTACTATATAAATAAATTGAATTATTTTTTTTATTTATTTTTTTATAAATATTTATAGCACTTTCAACTTTATTATTATTTACAAAATTTTCAGCTTTTTTAAGTTCCTTTTCATTTTCGATTTGTAGTATTCTGTCATTGACAAATTCTTGCTTCTCTATGAAGTCTTCATTTCTTAATTTTTTTTTAGCCTCTAATGTATAAATATTAAATTTATCATAATTCATATTTTCATATTCAATTAAGGCTTGATAGATATAACAATAACCTATTTTTTTATTTATATACTCTATATTATTTTTTTGTATAATTTTTTTATAAAATTCAAGTGCTAAAATAAATTCTTCATCTTCAAAGTAGAATTCTGCTATTTCCAAAAATACAGTATAATCATTTATATCATCAATATTTTTATCATTTTTTATATTTAATTTATTCTTTTTTAATAAAATAATTGCTGGATAATAATTATATAATTCATAAATTTTATTTAATAATTCACCTGCTTCTTCTAATCTTTCTAATTCTAACATTTTTTTTGCATAAGAAAATTCAGTAAAGAGTCCCGGATTTAACTGAGTTGCTTTTTTTAAATTAGATATTCCTTTCTCAGTTTTTCCCATTTTAAAATAATATTTGGATTCTCTAATTAATTGAATAGATTTACATATATTTATTCTTTCTAACATTTCAGATTCATCAAAGTGTGCTAAAAGTTCATTATAAATAGATAAGGCGGTTTCAGTATTATTTTTCTTAAGTAATAAATCCGCATACTTTAATTTCCGAAAATAATAATTTCCATTATTATTTTCCAATGAATTTTTATAGTACATTTGTGCTTTGTCTAATTCAAATAGATCTTCATTAATTTTTCCTAAATAAAATAATAATTCAGGATTATCTTTGAAAATTTTTAAAGAGTTATTTATTTCTATTAATGCATTTTGTAATTTATTTTCATTGTAGTATAAATCAATTAGTCCATGATGAGAATCAAAATAATTTGGCTCATATCTTATTGATTTGTTATACTCATCTTTTGCTAACTCTATTTCATTTATTAATCTGTATAGATCACCCAATAAACAGTGCAATTTATAATCATCTTCTTTTAACAAAATTAATTTTTTTATAGTAATTATCGCTTCATTATACTTTTTTTGTTTTATTAAATTCTCTAATTCTAAGAATTTTTTTATTTCAATACTATCTTTATTTTGAAGTTCTTTATTTGCTTTATCTAGCAAAGATTTATATTTATTAGTTATTTCATCCATTCCCAATATATTAGATATTTCTAATATATTAGAGTATATATCAATCTTTGGCTCATAATCTCGGTTTAAGGCATAATTCAAATAATCTAAAGATTGTTTATAGTCCTTAATATCCTTATATAGAACTCCTAAAATGAATGGGTAAACTGAATCTAATTTATTATTTAGATAAAGTTCTTTTAGTAAAGATATAGCAGATTTTTTTTTATTTAAAATAATATATATATTTACTAAATGTAATGCAGAATTTTCAGTCTTATTTTTATTATATGCCTTTAAATAATAAAATTCTGATTCTTCGAATCTATTTAACTTAAAATATATAGAAGCTGTCAAAAGTGTTAAATCATAATCTTCACTACCAGAATTTTTAATTAAATTTAGGGCTTCTGAATAGTTCTCATTTATATAATAATTATATATATCATCATAAATATAATTTTTTACTTCTGGTTTTGTTATAGATATACAATTTAATAAAAATATAAGTAATATTAATTTCATAAATATTTAAAACTTAAATTTTTTAAAACATTAATCCTATTAAAAATTGCTCCCTTACAGGAAATAAAAAATCTCCAGTCATTTTTTAAAATATATTCAGTTTCAAAAAACTTTTCATTGTTATAATATATATTTATTTTTTTAGGATTTATTAAAAATTTTAATATTCTTGGATTATTTTCAGGATTTAATATTTTAAATGTTTTTACATCTCTATTATTTAATCGAAAATCAAACACTGAGAATTTATCTCCTTCAACTGAAACAGAGGGTCCAACCACTCCACCAAAGGTTCCTAAAATTATTTCACTTTCCTTTAGTTCCTCAGGAGGAAATAATTCAGCTATTATTTCAATACTCCCTTTGCTTAAAATTTGAGTGTGTAATCCGGACCATTCTGATATATACTCACCCGTATTGTTTATAAATCCTAATCCATTATTAAAATCTGTTTGAAGCTCTCCAATATTGTTTAGATCCCATAGTACTGTTTTTTCTAAAGCGTTGGGAATATTCTCCGGCCTAACTAAAATATTAGTTAGCCCCGGTTTAATAATTAAACTTTGACTCTGTGGTGATTTGATTGAAATAAATACCTCCCCTGATGATATATTATTTATTAATAGAGGGGTACTACCTATCTTTACTGATTCCCTATAAATAGGTAGATTTCTTGGTTCTGAGTATAAGTATAAGGATGTTGGATTATAGGAGCTTATATATGGATCTAAAATATTTAGATATGTTCCTGATCGAACATATATTTCCTTTTCTCTTGATATAATTGAGTTTTTCTTTTTAAAAGTTATTTTTCTTTTTCCCACTTTTATAGATTTATTTTTTATAGGAATTGTCCCTATCTTTTCTGAATCCATATAAACTTCTACATCTATCTCAGTTGAGAATACACTTATATAACCTAATTTATTTTTATTTATAATTTTTTTTACTTTTTCAAAATCTGGATTAATACTAAATTCTAAGTTACTACTTTCATAATTTGGTATATTGTATAAATTTCCATTGGAATAATAAAATTCAGATATATTTTTATTCTGGTTCTGACTTAACTCCTTTTTTATTTGAAATAATATATTTCCATAAATATATTTAGTATATGAATCTTTAAATAATTGATTTATATTAATAATATTTCTTACTATATTTACTTCTGTTTCAATAATTAAATCAATTTCTTTCTCTTTACATATCGTATTAAATTCAGTTTCACTTATTGAGGAAGGTGAAAAAATTATCTTTGAATCTTTTGAATTATAAAATTTTGATTGATAATTATAAAAATTATTTATCCAATCTGGAGATAATTCTTTCGGAAAATTGATTGTGTTTAGAAAAAAAATAGTTTTTGAGTCAAATTCTTTATTTTTTCGACAATCATTTTCATCAGTTGTGTTTTCTATTTTATTTTGAAATGGTATATTAGGTGGATCTTTAATATTAATTCCTCCAGAAATAAATTCAATAGATGAACAGGAGAAAAAAAATAATAAAAATAAATATTTCATTTATTCATAGAGAAAGTATAAGAAGTACATTCCCGAAAAATCTACCCAATTCATAATTTCTTTTTTTAATCCTTCCTTAGGTTTAAATCCAATTCCTATATATGCTTCTCTAATCATGAGTAAATCATTTGAACCATCACCTACTGCTATAATTTGATTTTCTGAAATTTCATATAAATCTTTATAGTAATTAAGATAATATGCTTTTTTATCTCTATCTATGATCTCACCAATCAAATTACCAGAAAACTTTCCATTATTTACTTCCAATTCATTTGCTCTGTAATTATCAAAATTATTTTCAATGGTAAATTTTTTTAAAATTGGATTAAAGCCTCCCGAAAGAACGACCATTTTAAATAAATAATTTTTAGAATGCTCCAAGAACTCTTTTACTCCATCATTTAAATGTATTTCATTATAAATAGATTCAAACTGACTTGCATCCGCTCCTTTTAATAACTCACATCGTTTTCTAAGGGATGTTTCAAAATCAATTTTACCTTGCATTGCTTCTTCGGTAATTTGTGATACCGATGAGAATACCTTTATCGATTTTGCTAATTCATCAATGATTTCTTGTTTAATTAAAGTAGAATCCATATCAAAAACCAGTAAGGATTCTATATTTTTATTTAATAGTTTTTCAATTTGAATTATATCTATCTTTAAAAATATTAATTTATTTCTAATCGTATGTAGTTCTAATAAAGTTAGTTTGGTATTGGTATATAAATAGATAGCATTTAGATTTAAAAATTCTTTTTTGACTTTTTTTATGATGGGAAAATCAAATTCGTCTTTTATTATCTTATCCGAAATCTCGTTTTCTGAAATTAAAATTAAAATATTCATTATTTTAAATAAGGTCTAATTAGTTTTCCCCAAGTTGAATAGCCCAATTCATTAAAGTGAATTTTATCCCGCTCTCTAGTTAATTCTTTTTTTATATTTGGAGTATTCTTTTCTCTCATTTCATTCCATACTTCAATATAGGTTATATTTTTAGATTGATTGGCAATATTTAAGAGAGTGGTATTATAAATAGGAACAATTGAATTTAGGTCTGAAACACTAGTGGGTGGTACACTCATCAAAATTATCTTCGTGTCCGGTAAATTTGTTTGAATGAACTTAATTATTTTCTTAAAATTATCTTCAATATAAGATATACATTTCCCTTGAATTAAATCATTCCCTCCAATTTCTAAGACAATTATTTGGGGTTTTAAAGCGATCACGTTATCCTCTAACCTTTCTAGAAGTAAATAGGTTGTGTCTCCCCCTATACCCCTATTTTGAATATCCAACCCTGGAAATTCTTTAGATATTAGATCTTCAGTAAAAAGTTGGATTAGACTATTTCCTACAAAAACAATCCTGGATGTTTTGATATTTTTATTGCTGGTATTATATTTTTCTCTCAAAGCTCCCCAGGCCAGTAGGTAGCTTTGATAGCCCTTAGGGTTTCTATCCCATCCGGGCATCTCTGAACATATAAAATTGGGTGAATGGTAATTTGAGTAATTATTTTTTATTACAATGCTACAATTGATATAAAAAATAAGTAGAAAAAGAAGAGAAAGGAAATTACTCTTCGTCTTCTTTAGGCTCATTCATACGAAACCTTTTATTCCAATCGGCAATCTGAGTTTGCACATACTGCTCAGAGTCGCAGATCCTGAATTCTATGGGGTGATTTGTGGCAGTATCAATTAACTTAGCCTCGATATAGCCATTTTTTAATTTATTTATCTCGATCTTATATCTCAATTATTCCTCCGAATCCGAATTAGATTCCTCCGGATTTGGCTATTTCTTCCAAAGTTTCTTTTTCTTTATATCTGGCAAAGGTTATTATGGCTAAAATACAAAATAACCCTGCAACTGGACCTGTAATCTGTACACCTAATAGATTTGATTTCTCTCTGTCTATTAGTTTTTTCCCTGAAACTGGGTCAATCTTTTCTATTTTATTTACTCCCCCTCCCACTAACAATAAACTACTAAACAAAAGTACTCCAATTGTTTGTCCTAGTTTTTGCATTAGAGTTCTGGCGGCATAAAATAAGCCTTCTCTTCTTGACCCCGTTTTTATAGCATCGAGTTCTGCAATGTCCGCTAAAATAGCATTGGGTAAAATTCCCAGGATTGCCATGGGAATTCCCGCAACAGCTACAACCAAATATGCCTGCAATATCGGTGGTATGGGTATAAACTCCATCCCCATAAAAAATATGAATATGAATACCAGTAGAAATATAAAAAATCCACCCAAAACTAATTGTTTTTTTCCAATTTTACGCGCTATTAAGTTAACAATAGGATAGCATAAGAAAGAGGAAAAAAGCATTACAGGTAGAATTTGACTCACCAAAGATTCCTCTTGGTTTAAGAGTACTTTTACATAGTAAGTTAAACCTGTTGTTAAAATAGTAAGGGATAAAAAATAATTAAAATCAGAAATTGAAAAATATACAAAGTCTTTATTTTTAAAAGTCATCATCAAAGCTTCTTTAAAGGGAACATTTGAAGGAACAGAAAGACAGTACTTCTTTTCATTGATTGCAAATACTGGAAAATACATACAAAAACAGGCAATCCCGGATAAGATTAGAATGGCAATTTGGTAGGAACTATACTTATCCATTGAATAAGCTTTGGTTAAATTTTCAGCGATTAAAGGAACCTGAGCCGCCACCATAATTCCCAAAGCATAGGTTACACTGATAAGAGTTGAAATATTCAACCTTTCGACTGAAGTGTGACCCAATTCGGGAATTAAAGCAAAATAGGGTGTTACATAGATGGTTAAGAATAAATAAAATGCCAACAGAGAAAAAGTCATCCAAACCAAATTAAAAGTGGAAATTGCCCTATCGGGAGGAATAAAAACCATTCCACAAAAAATAGCCGCGGGAAGTCCTCCGAGAGCTAAAAATGGAATTCTTCTACCCCATTTTGACTCCCATCTATCACTTAAATTAGCAATCAAAGGGTCAGTGACTCCATCCCAAAGCCTTCCCAGGGCGGAAACAACTCCAATGGTGGATATACCAAATATTGCTACTTTAACGATTAATTCTGGAAATCCGGCTTCTTCCGGGGGAAGATAAAAATATACCTGATGAAATCCTATAATATTTATAAGGATTGACCAACCCAATTGGCCAATAGCATAGGCAACTTGCCTGGGAAAGGATAATGATTCTTTTTTCAACGCTTTCTCCTATAGGAATCTAGCTTGCTAAAATACTGCGTGATGATTTATTGGAAATAACTTCTTTTACATTTCAAGTAGAAATAATGCTATTTTAGAAAAATTTTTACCTACATAATGAATTTAAATATCTTTAAAATTTATCCGCAAAATCTCAAAAATTCCCCCTTTATTTTATTACCGGGAATCTTTTTATGTATCTCACTAGGCTTTTTGGGATTTTTGGTTTCGAAACATGCCTATTTTGAAATCAAGGCTGTAGAATATGAGGATATCTCATTTTTATCTCTCAAAATAGTTTTATGTTTTGCAAGTATCACAGGATTTCTAGCTAGAAGAAATATTAAAAATATATTCTCTGAATATCTTGAATTAGCATTAATTTTACTTAATATTCTTATAATATATATTCTTATGAATTTTTCTTCAGGAATTCTGCAAGTAGATTATATATTTCATACGGGTATCTTTCAACTTTTCTCTTTTATTATAATTTTTACTACAGGGTATTTTTTAGGATCCTTAAAAAAATTAAGATTATGGGGATTTCTTGTGGGGAGTGTTAGTGTTTTTGGATATTCTTTTATATATAAAACCCCCGATCTAAATACAGAAACATATTTGATTCCTATATTATGCATTTTATTGACCGAAATTTGTCTAAATAGTTTTTATACAGGATTGAATAAAAAAATTATAGAAAATATAAAATTCTCTCATTCAAATCATACGACTACGGATGTTTTTTTCTATACTAGTATTACACTATTTGTTACACATTCCCTTCTCTTTTATTATAGATCTAGTGGAGGACCGGATGTGATGGTAAGTGGTGGCGGACTGGGTTTATTAATTTTTAATATTCTATTAAATCTAAAGCTTATCAATAGAAAAGTTAGATTGCTTTATTTTATTGGAAGATTTGTAATTATCATCAATTTAATTTTAACTGTCCAGCAGTCTTATTTAGAACTATTCTCTTTTTGGTTATTTTTTTTAGACTTAGGAACATTTGCTATTTTTCGACCCAGAGACTATAATAGTAAATTTATAATAATTAGTATAATTTCTGGTGTAATTGTAGCCTATGCATCCTACTTATTACACTTAAAATATACAAAATCTGAATATTTATATGCATTTATTTTGGTCATAGTAAATTTAATTTGGCTACCTCTTATTTTAAAAAATTCATTTGGAATTTTACAAAAATTAGTAATTTTAGCAATCAGTTATGGATTATCATTGTACTTTTTTACTCCACTTCCTTTTAATTATAAGATACAACAATATTCAAATGAAAATGTAATACCCATACCTTATTTACTCAGCAGTGTAGAGTTAAACAATGAAGATTTTGTATTTTATAATACGGGTCTTCCATTTATGAAATCAATTATGCTTCCCAAAAGGGGAGCATTTAAAAATAAAATTGTAGTACTTGGAATTAGAGAAAATCCTGAAATAATTTTAACTTATGTAAAATATTTAGCTAAAAATTCATATCCATATATAATTTATCAGAGTAGAAGTTTACCCAGATTAACCAGAGAAGAAATATTATTTTCTTATCAGGAATTTCCTCTATATAGAATCTATTATCCAGAAAACGGTATAGCTGGAATTTCTTTTTTAAAACCCGGACTACCATCTAGAGTTTATGAAACAGATATTGTGGAAAATAAAATTAAAGATTTATCTTCAAATGAAGAGATTGCGGATGTACTACTTAATTTAATAAAATACACAACAGGGGAGTCTAATAGAATTGCAAAAAATTATCAGGATAAATTTTTTAGATCATATATGAAATATTCTGATTATTATTTTGAAATAAAAGATTACAGAATGGCTATTAAAATGGCAGAACTCTCTATGAAATTCGGAGTAGAAGATTCAGACTTATATGAAACTACCTTTCAATCACTCATTAGGATTTCACCTGAGAAGGAACATATAAATGTAATGAATTTTCTTGTAAATAAACCAAAATATAAAGAAGAAATTTTAAAAAGATTGTACCCATTACTTTTATCAACAGGAGATGAAAAAGGTGCAATACAGAGAATGGATGAACTTATAGAGTTGTACCAAAAATCATCAGAAACTGAAAATAATTTATTTGTTCTTATTGAGAAAATAAAAATATTTATAAAAAATCAAAGATACTCAGAAGTAGAAGAAATAATCCAGAAAGAAAAGAAAAAACAACCTAACTCAAGTATATGGGATAAATTATTGGCTGATGTTAAGTACTACAAAGAGACCAGTTCTAAACCATACTACTATGGGATTAAGAGTCCTTCCGATTTACCCGTTTATAACGTAGGAGAAAATTACTAAAATGATATATAGCACTTATGGTGGGTTAATCTTAGCCCTTGGATCTGTACTTTTGGCCATACTTTTTGAAGGTGCGGCACTCAGTTCTTTTTTTAAGTTTTCCTCAATAATGTTAATCTTAGGAGGAACCATTGGGGCTACTATAGCAAGCTATTCCGCTGAGCAGGTTAGAGTCAGTGTAAAAGTAATTAAGACAATTATTAAAGATGAAGAGTTTGTGGATGTGTACGACATTTTCTCCCGATTGCTTGATAAAACTAGGAGGGATGGTTTATTGTCATTAGAGGATGAAATTGAATCCATTCCTGATGAACTTATCCAAAGGGGAATTCGATTGATAGTAGATGGAACGGATCCAATTACAGTGGAAGATATCCTTTATGAATGGACAGAACAGAGAGAAGAAGCAGAAGCTATCTCTGGTAAAATTCTGGAAACTGC
>CANGZW010000123.1 GCA_947458405.1 Leptospiraceae bacterium | reverse complement strand
AATAATATATTATCCTTTATTAATTCTGTTGAATATTCAGGATTTGGTAGTGCATAAAATGTGGGATATTCCGAACAGTTCTTTCCAAAATTATCTATTAATAATATTTTACTATGTTTAATTTCTGCTGGTATATTTGTATCTCTTGAGTCCAATATATATAAATCTGAATTATTAGAAAATGGATATTGATCTGAAAAAAATACTTCATATCCATTTAGTTGTAATAAAATATATAATATTTTACATCTTTCGAAGTGTCCACTTCCATATTCCTTAGTGTTGCCATAGAAAATAGTTATTTTTTGGGATATTTCTTTTTTCAAGGGTGGTAAACTAAATGTTACTTGTTTAACTTCCTTATTTGCTAAAAATAAATTAGGATTTTTGATATATAATTCTATTAGATCTGATATCCCAAAGTATAAATCATTTATATTATAAAAAATATTCTTACATACTTCAAAATCAAATTCTTCATCAATTGTTACTCTTATATTTTTAAGGATTTCATTATCTATTTCTACTAATGGTTTTAGTCTAACAAAATTAAAATCATTTGGATTTTCTTTTATGTGAAGTGATACATGCTCATTATGATAATCTTTAAAGTTAAAATTTAATGAAATAGATGATAATGTAAAACCCTCTGCCCCCATTCCAATTGGAAGACCTGAAAAAGATACTAAATCAGCTGAGCTTCTCAGTAAGGCTTCTATTAAAAGCTCTAAATGAGAAATATCAATAAATGGATTATCCCCGGTAACACGAATAATTTTATTAGCATTATAATAATTTCCTGCTTTTACGAATCTCTCTCTAACATTATCTTCATCACCTTCAAAATAATTAAAATTTCGATTTTTTAAGAAGTCTATGAGAGGTTTGTCATTATATGGAATCAAAAAGATAATTTTATCTTTAGATATTACTTCTTCAATTCGACTGTGCAAATGATCTATAATTGTAAAATTTGAATCTGTAAATGGTTTAATTACTTTAAGAGGTAATCGAGTGGAAGAGCTTCTTGCTTGAATGAATATATATAAACTATCCATTAAAAGTGTACCACTCATCACATTTTAAACATGGTAAATCAATAAGTTCAAATTTATGATTAAAGGATAATTTAAATCTATTTAGATTATTATTCCAAATTTCTTTTATATTATTTTCTTTTATATTTCCAATTATAACTTCTTCTGATTGCTTACATGCAGATACATTACCATTTGATTGTATATAAATATCTCTAGATAGGTGCCAACAAAATTCTCGATTGATTGGAGTTAAATCGCTTACTCTTTTTTCTTTTAATTTTCCAGCATAGGAATTATATTTTTGTAGTAAAACCTGAGTATCCTTACTCTCAAAAAAATTGAAGTAATTCTCTATCTCAGTTTCTATTTCTTTTATTTTAAGCATTTGCACATATACTGAGTTTTTACCTAATATATTTTTAAGTAAATCTATGTTATGTAATATTTCCTCTATGGATTTATTTGAATTCTTATATAATTGCTTAAAAATATCTTGTTTTAAGGTTGTAAAATTAATTATAAAAACAATTTTATTTTTCTGATTTTGATCCAACGATTTTAAATACAAAAATATTTTTTCTATGCTAGGATTTAATGTAGTTTCAATAATAATTTCTTTGACAGCCATAGAATTTAATGATATTTCAAGTATCTCTTCTAAATTAGAATGGAGTAGAGGCTCGCCCATGCCTCCAAAGCAAACGGTAAATGTACTACTAATTTCTTCTGTTTCCTTAATTATTTTTTGAAAAAGAGTTGGATCTATAAATGTTCCATCATTTTCTTTAGAGATAGACTCCCTCGGACAAAAAGTGCAATTTAGCTCGCAACCTCTAAATAGTTCAATTTCTAAATAAGAAGGACCTCCCCTAAAAATTACTGGATTTTTTTCTAAAATAGAAATTATATCCGAGTATTCGATTGAGAGATTTTCTCTTAGAAGTTTTTGAGAAATTTCAATTGATCTTTGGTTATTCAAGGAAAAGTCTAATCTTAAATTTCTTAAATCCGGTGATTCATAATAAATTTCTGTATCATAATTATTAATATTTTTTATTAAAAAATCATGCACTTTCATATTTAAGTTATCTGGTAACGTACTGATAAATTCTCTGGATACAAGTGTAGGAACTATACCTATGGGTAAATTTTCACTATATGAATATTGGGAAATATACTTTTTATGTCTATCAGTCAAATCATTGGAACATTTTATACTTAATAAAGGATAAATACCATTGAAGTAAGCTAGGTAAACTTCATCAAAGTCCTCATCTTCAGAAGTAGACTTCGGAAGATATTGTGATACATTTAATATAAAATCTCTTTCTTTATCAGAATCAATAAAAATTGTATTACTATTTAAAATATAGTTTGAATAAATGGGAATGTCAGGAAAAATTTGGTTTAATCTATTTAAAAAACTTGTAGTTAAAGAATTATCAAAATTAACTTTTGAGGCTTCAGATTTTTGGTTTTCATTGAGAAATATGGCAATTAAGCCTGGATTTTTTAAGTTTATCATTATTTTTCTTTAATTTTATTGAAATTAAAAGATTCATCGGGGGCTTCCACTTTATTTTCTGCTAAGTATTCTTTATCAAAAATATAGATGGAAAGTTCCTTTCTTCTTTCTCTTACCCATTCATCAAATGATTCCTCAACTTTTTCACCCTGAAGAATCTGTTGAATATATCTCCGGATATTTTCAATAGGAGTTGACCTCTTACCTTCTGATTTTATTAAACAATATCTATTTTTTTCATCTCTAAAAACATCGGAAGTTGTCCCCGGTTCAATCTGCATCAAGTAGTTGGCTATAAATTTATTTGATTTATAAATTTCAGAAACAGGGGTCCAGTCCATAAATCCAGACCGTAAATTTGAATTATTACGTGGTCCAGAAGAAATCAAAGTAAATGCATTCTTATCTTTTTTTATTTCTTTATGAATTGCTTTAATCTCGTTTAAAACCCTAGTTTCCTCATCAATAGACCCAGTTCGTGGCACTATGGCTATCTCTCTAAACTTAAATTCAAAGCCCATTTTTGTTTTATTATTTGCATACCACTTTTGTATTTCTTCCTCGGAGGGTGGTTTTACTGGTACTCTTACTTGCATAAGTTGATTTTTCATTATTTGATATGGTAATTCTGCAACCCAAACATCGAATGGAATTCCGGCTCTATCTGAAATATATTTTTCAAAAGTAGCTCTATCTGAGTGGCCTGAATTTTCCATAATTTTATCAATTTCCGCTTCTACTCTTTTTTCATTAACTGTTATGGTTTCCTCATCTGCAGTAATTTCAATGACTGCTCTAGAGATTAAAAAATCCAGGACTTGAGTTTTATAAGATCCTTTGTAAGGAGATTTAGCAGTTTTAAATAGCTTCTTATACCTATCTTCTCCCTTTTCAAAATCAATTTCAGTAATAGATTTTTTACCTACCACTGCATAAATTTTATTGAGAGAGTCTTGACTGTAAATTGATAAATTAATAAATATTAATATAATAAAAAAATTTAAATTCATAGGTTTGTAAATTTACCATATTCAGGAGTAAAAAGTAAGTCAAAAGATACTTGTGATACGCCAGACCGATTTTTTGCAATTATAATTTCTGCTTTACCCTTTCTATCATTATTTTCTTCTTCATCATTTTTTGATTTACCGTCTTTAGATTCTCTATGTATAAATGCAACGATATCCGCGTCTTGCTCAATTGCTCCCGATTCTCTTAAATCAGAGAGTTGGGGTTTTTGGTCTTTTGACCTTTTTTCAACTTCTCTAGACATTTGCGATAAGGCTATGACGGGACAATTTGCTTCTCTCGCCATTTGTTTTAAGTTTCTGGAAATAGAGGATACAACAGCCTGCCGACCATCCCTAACAGTTGGATCATCCATTATTTGTAAATAGTCAACAATAATTAAAGAAAGGGGAGTAGTCGTTTGTAATTGCCTTACCCTATTTTTAAATTCCCAAATAGTCAAAGCACCACTGTCATCAATATATAGAGGAGAGGAGGTCACTGATATAATTGATTTCAATAGACTCATTTGATTTTCTTTTGATAAGAGACCCGTTTTTAGAGATTTAGAATTGAATCTCGCTTCTGAGCAAATTAATTTAATAAGTAGTTCCATTCTGCTCATTTCAAGAGAAAAAATAGCCACAGTTTTTTTATCTCGTATGGCAACATTTGCCGCAATATTTAAGGCTAACGTTGTCTTACCAATTCCGGGGCGAGCCGCTAAAATCATTAGTTCGTGTTGCTTTAGTCCCGTTGTAACCTCATCTAGTTCCTTAAAATGAGTTTTTAAGCCAGTGGTTAGACCCTTGGTTTCGACCATCAATTTTACGTAATCTACAAGTTCACCTTTATCATCTTTAACTGATTTTAAGCCTCTACTCTGAACAGTTCTAGATATTTTGGATAGATCGACCTCTACCTTTGTAAATAAATTTTCATTTTCATCTGGGTCAGTATAAACTGTTTCAATGGCATCCTGTAAGGTTCGGATGTATTTTCTTCTGTCAGATAATTTTTTTATTCGTCGGGAGTAATACGTTAGGGGTTGAACAACTATTGCATTGGAGTACAAATTTATAATATATTCAGATTCTTTTATATCATCTTTAAATCTTCCTTTTTCCCTTAAATTATTAGTTACCGAGAGAGGATCAATTGGTATATTAGAATCTGTAATTTCTAGAATGGAGGAGAATATTCGTTTATGAAGGTCGTTAAAAAAATCTTCCGGTACAACTCCAAATTCTGTTCCACCGGTAGCCCCCTTTAAGAGGAGGTGAGCAAGAAATGATTTTTCTGACTCATTCTCATAAAGAGGACCTATGCTCATTTAAAATTATCCTTGTTTGGCCACTTTAACCTGTATTACGCTTTGAATTCCATCAGCCAATTTGACTTTAGCCTGAAAAGAGCCTAATGATTTAATAGCTTCGGATATTTCAATCTTTCTTTTATCGATATCAAACCCAGAGTTTTTTAGAGCCAAAGAAATATCTTGAGGAGTGACAGAACCAAAGAGTTTATCATTTTCTCCCACTTTTACAAAAACCTCAATCTCTTTGCCTTTTAGTTTATTAGCTACATCAGACATAGATTTTGTTCTTTTATCTTTTTTCAAATTTATCATTTTTTTCTGGTGAAGAGCTACTTTTGTTGAACCTTCATCAGCTCTGATTGCAATTCGATTGGGGATGAGGAAATTACGGGCATATCCATCCGACACATCTTTGATATCTCCTGCATCACCTAGGTTTGGAAAATCTTTTTGGAGTATAATTTTCATTTTTTACCTCTTATAATACCTTATAGGGGAGTAGACCAGCGGCTCTGGCTTTTTTAATTTCTCTAACTAAAATTCTTTGCCATTTTGCGGATGTACCTGTGATTCTTCTTGGAAGAATTTTTCCACGATTAGTTATAAATCTTTCCAAAATATCAACTCTCTTATAATTTAAAGCTGCAGCCAGTTGCTTATCTGCTGTAAATTTACATACTTTTCTTTTGTATTTAGTATTTTTTTTAGGATACTTTCCATCTCCATCTTTACCACGAAAGTTCTTTTCCTCATCATCATCTTCATCATCGGATCGTTTGGAATAAACTTTTTCTTTAGTAGGGAGTATTTCTTTTTGTTCTGTTGCTTGATTTTCTAAATCTGACATTATTTTCCTCGAATTAATTAAAATATTGGTTCTTCATCATAGTCACCTTGTGAAATATCATCATAGGTGGGTGCAGAAGATTCATAAGTGTTATTACCGGTAGGTGAGGGGGTTCCTCCACTTAAAAGTTGAAAGGTTTCTACTCGAACTCTTATTTTACTAGCTTTTTTACCATCAGGAGTATCCCAAGTGGATTGGGAGAGCTTACCTTCAACTGCTAGTTGCTTGCCTTTTTTTCCATAGTCTCTAAGAACTTCAGCGAGTTTACCCCAAACTTCACAATCGAAATAATGGGTTTCCTCTTTTTTTTCATTGTTCACTGAATAAGATCTGTTGTTTGCTATTGAAAAATTAGCTACGGATGTGCCTTTTACACTTTTAAATTCTGGATCTCTCGTAAGTCTTCCTATCAGGAATACCTTGTTTAAATCATTAGCCATTTTATGCTGTTACTATCAAAGATCTCAGTATGTTTTGGTTAAGTTTAAACTCATTTTCTAAATTGGCGATAATTTTGGGCTCTGCTTTGCATCGAAGGTGATAAAAAGCACCTGATTCATAACCATTAATTTTATGCCAAAGTTTCTTTTGACCCCAGTCTTCTTCACCGGTAATTTCAACAGAATATTTTTTTAAAATATCCTTAACTGTGTTTTTTGTTTCTTCAGTCACCGTTTGGGGGTGATCTAAAAGAATATTCGTTATCTCATACGCTCGCATTTTTTCTCCTTTGGGTTGCCCCCATTTCCAATTTTTCTCAGAAGCGGCTATATCTGATTGGTGGGGGTAGAAGTAGTTTTTTCCAATATTTGTCGGTAGAGTCGAAAGTCAAGAGAACTAATAAATGATTTTAAGCCTATATTTTTAGGTTTCAAAAGAAATTGTTGCTATTAATCAAAGTACATTTTTTTAAAGAGAAGATGTTTCAAAATTTAGAAGATTCTTCCCTCTATAAAATTGTTTCCTTTGCTGGGTTAATTTTATTGGGATTTAATTTTTATAATTATTGGAATACATCACAATTTCCCGTCCATGAATTCCATTCAGGATTACGATCTTTTTTTTTGGCTCTAGAACTTAGTTCAGATTATGATCAAATTACAAATATTGTGGGAAGAGTAGGGGATGAAAATCTATCTAAAAATTTGGCTCTTGTTCTTCAAATTTTAGAGCTAGATTTCTTATATATATTTATATATTCTATTTATCTCTTGGGTATATTTGAAATTGCATCAAAATTGAGTTCCTCCTCTAATATAATTCGAGGTGTATTTTATTTATTATTAATAGTTATCATAGTTTTGGATTCAGCTCAAAATTTAATTTTATCAGAGATTCTAAATTCCAATCTTTCAAACCCACGAATAGAATTAATTTATTACTTACCTCGTATTACAATATTTCTATGGATATTGATTTTTATAAATTTGGGAATAAGTGGCATTTTGTTGTGGATGGGAACCACAGATTTACATATTAGGATTATTTCGTTATTTTTATTTTTACCTCAAATATTTTCTCTTTTTTCCCTTTGGGGTAGAATTAATTTATTGGAAGTTGCTCTCGAAATTGCATTGCCCGGTTTGGTTGGATTTTTTATTCATTCTGTTTGGAAAATGGTAACAAATTTTTTTTACAAGACAAGTGCTACCATTTTTTAGATATAACTTATTTGTTACTATATTCCAATACTTTATCTTCGAGAATATTTGCCCATGTTCTCATATAGAGCACAGCATGTTCACGATTGTTTTTTTCTAAATATCTCTTTCCACCGGGTAATCTAGATAATATACTCTCGTCGGATAGATACTCAAGATTCTTCAAATCATCTCTACTTAATCCTTGATTACCTAGAGTATCAAAAATTTGTTCAACTTCCAAGTTAGTGCCCATACAGTAGTCATTTGCAAATTCGCTCCATTCTCCTGTTGTTTGTATTACTTTTTGATATATTTCAGAGGGAGATAATTCAGTAATCGTTTGTATAATATGGCCACAGTTACACTGTCCCTGATGACCCCATTGATAATCTGCTCCATTTTCTAATCTATCAGCAGTTTTTCGAATATATTTAATTAGTTTAGGATTTGCTTCAGCCATGGAAATCTCCTTTAAATTTAAAGAATTATTGTAGTATGTTTTAGCTTGTAGATTACTTACTATTTTTATTTATATAATTTGAATTAATAGAAAGTCTATTAAAATTTAATTTGAAGAAAAGAATCTTGTCAAAGGTCATTCAAAAAATCCTATTTTATCTCCTAAATTTATTTTTACATTTTCAACTTTTAACCTACTAAATTTAGGATTCGTAAGAAATATTTTTCCATTGCCTTTAATTTGATCATTCTCATTTACAATATAAAAAATTTGATTTATTCCGATCAAAGATTTGAATTTGGGATAAATCTTTATACTACAAATTCCTTCCTCATTAATTTCGGATGTAATTTCTCCAATCGGTAGGAAAATCAAGCCATTTGGAATAGTATTTTTAAAAAGATTTAATAATTCAAACACTCCCGATTGGGAAGCTAATGCGATTGCACTTTTTCCGGCTTTATTTTTTGTTTTATAATTAATTCTATTTTCAAGTAGTAGTACAGAAATATCTTCGTGTCCACCTAATATACTATAATGTAATGCATTATTTCCCAGCTCATCAATATGGTTGAGATTTGGTTTAAATGATAATAATATTTTTATTATATCAAAATAACCATTTGCAGAGGCTATCAATAACGGATTGCTATTACTTTTATTATGGAGCTCGACATTAACCTTATTTTCTAGTAAGAATTTTGCAATATTCAAATGTCCTCTTTGAAGAGAAAGATTTAAAGGAGTATTTCCTAACTTATCTTGAATGTTTATGTTTACTTTTTTGTTAAGTAAATATTTAACAATCTCAATATGACCACTAGACGATGAAATTAAAAGGGGAGAGTTACCTTTTTTATCTTTTTTTTCTATATCAGGAGAGTAGGCTTCTACTAAAAATTTTACCCTTTCAATATCTCCCCTTTCACAACTTTTAATTAAGTCTTTATATAAAATCTTATCTTCAATTTTAGCTGGGATTTCTCCATGTTCATCATATTCTTGTGCAAAAAAAAAAGTTTGCTTTGAGAAAATAATTACAATGTTAAAAAGAATTAAAATAAAAAATTTCATAATAAAATTTATTCATTAAGCTCTGCTAATAATTTATTGGCTTTATAAATATTTCTGAGGGATTCCTCAATTCCTTCTGTATGAACTGAGATTGATCTTGCTTTATCATCTGTGTAAACATAAGAAAGAGAATGACTGTAGGCATTACCATCAAATATAAGTCCTACGATCTCACCCTTTGCATTTATCACAGGACTGCCAGAGTTTCCACCAGTGATATCATGTGTGCTACAAAAATTAATCTTTGCTGATAAATTTAATTTATTTTTATTTTCAACTAATTGAGGAGATAATTTATAATCTTTATTCTCACTAAATCCTTGAGATCTTTCTAGTAATCCATTAAAGGTAGTAAATGAAGGAACTTTCCAACCATCCATTTCATAACCTTTTGCACTACCAATACTCAAACGCAATGTAAAAGTTGCATCTGGATATGTATTTCTTCCGTAGGCTAAAAATCTAAGCTCAGAAAGTTTTCCACCTTCTGTTGTTAAAATACTTTCCACTTCTTTTTCAACCCATTCTCTATTCTTTCTCAGAATAGGTTCTATTTTTTTAACCCATAAAATAAGTGGATCTTTGGAACTTTTAATTTTATCTCTATTTTCAAGTAATTCTTTTCTAAATTCAATATTATCTAATTTTGTATTTTCAATTACGTACTTTGCAAGCTCATCAATATCTTTATTTTCTAATGCTACTTTAATAAATAAATTCTCATCACCTAATTCTTTTTTTGAAATCATCAAACCTTTTGATAATGTGAATATATCTTTATCTTTATATACTGGGGCAGAAGTTAAAAAATGAAGTCGCATAGTTTCTAAGGATGAATCTCTAAATTCTTCAAATCGTTCCGAATTAGGTTTATCTAACTCCATATCATATTGGATGATAGTCAAAGCGATAGAAGGTAATTGTCCTGAAAACTTTTGGTAGTAGGTTTCTTTTTTTCTTTCAATCATTTTATCTTTAACATTTTTTATATTATTCCATATGTTATTATACTTTATATGTAAATGACTGTTATTGTTTACAAAATCTTTTAACAAATTCTCATTTTGCTCAATTTTTTTTATGATGTTATTGTCTAAAAGAGCATTGTGTTCCCCTTTAATTGCCTTAATCGAATTTTCCATTCCTAAGATACTACCTCTTGCTCTTCTTTCCTCTTCTTTCCCTCGGGATGAATATTCTTTCATAAATGCTATTTTTTCATTTAGTATTTTTAAATATTCAGGAAAAGAATGATCCCTT
>CANGZW010000122.1 GCA_947458405.1 Leptospiraceae bacterium | reverse complement strand
TTAATCATCCATTCGGTCATAGTAAGGCTGAATATTTTTCTAGCATGATTGAAGGCTTTTTGATTTTAGTGGCAGCAATAAGTATTGGGTATGCTTCCGTTATTAAAATTTTAAATCCGGGACAAATAGAAGAATTGGGAACTGGGTTGGTAATATCAATTGTGGCCTCCATCATCAATTTATGGGTGGGACTTGTACTACTTAAAGCAGGAAAAAACTTAAAATCCATTACTCTCACTGCAGATGGTAAGCACCTTCTTACGGATGTTTGGACTACTCTTGGAGTGATTATTGGGTTAATTATAGTGAACTTCACAGGTTATATAATTATTGACCCGATCTTAGGAATATTGGTAGCCTTAAATATTATTTATACTGGCTTTAGTCTCATCAATGAATCTGTCTCGGGACTTATGGATACAGCTCTCCCAATTCATGAGCAAAATCGAATCATAGAAATTGTAAAAAAATACTGTACAGATGAAATTGAATTCCATTCCTTTTATACAAGACAGGCCGCACATAAGAGTTTTATATATTTTCATTTATTGGTTCCCGGAGAGTGGGATGTAATTAAGGCACATGATTTGACAGTAAAAATAGAAAATAACATACAATCTGAGTTGGCTCACTCAGAGGTTTTTATACATTTGGAACCCCTAAATGTTGAGGAATCTTATGATGATTATTTAAGGAAATAAGAAGTAAAATGAATGAGGTAACTACTCACCCGGAAAGAAAGTGATTGTACAAATTTTCATAATATGTTAAAATGTAAAAATGAGTTTTCTGAGCCGGGAAGAGTTTAAACTTTTAGCGAATGCAGATCTAGATAAGCTCTATGCATATTTAACAGATAAGTTTAATGCCCTCGAAGTAAAAATTGAGAAACAAACTCAAGTCATTCAAGATCAAGAATCCAGAATCAAAGAACTTGAAGCCCGACTAAATCAAAACAGTTAGAATAGCCACAAGCCACCTTCCAGTGATATTTTTAAGAAAGAAGGAGAGAGACCGTAAGACATCCCGTAGGAAAAGTGGGGGTCAGTCAGGTCATGAGGGAAGTAATCTGAAGATGGTATCCAATCCAACAGATTATAAAGAATACCCGGTAAGGATCTTACACAACTATAGAGTACTACAATATCTTGGAGAATTAGAGAGCAGAGCGAACGTTCGGGTTTCTCTTCTTTTTTGGTTACTTTTTTCTGCTCTTTACATAAAGAGAAGAAAAAAGTAACAGAGAGATTTGATATTAAAGAAGAAATTTAACTAAAATAGAAATTTAGTCTTTTAGCGTTAAAGGCAAACTCGCTGAGTAGATACTGAATGAGAATAATTATTCTTTAATTCATAAAAATCTCTTTTAATTTATTAGGGTAGTCAGAGATAATTCCATCTACTCCACAATCATTAAGTCTTAGCATTTCCTCTTTTGTATTTACAGTCCAGGGGAGTACCTTTAATCCATTAGCATGTGCTAGATTTACAAAGTCTTTAGTAACATAGGGGTAGTAGGGAGATACGTAAGACGCTCCTGCCTCTTTTGCTTTGTAGATTATACTTTCTCGGATACCATCTCCTAAAAAATATTTTAACCTAAGTAATTCGAGCTTTTTTGGTTCAAAAAGTGCAGAAGTAATGATATTTGGTTTATTCTTTTTTAATTCTATGATAGCTTTTATTTCAAAAGATTGAACCACTGATTTTTCGATAAATTTTTCTTCTTCGATTAATTTAGTGAATAGTATTACAAATTCTTGTATATCTGAATTCGAATGATCTTCTGGAAATTTTAGTTCTATATTGAGCTTGATTTTAGGATTATTTGGATTAGTTTTTTCGTAATTTTTTACAAATGCAATGACTTCTTTCAATGTTGGAATAGGTGTATTGTCAATTATTTCTTGCTCAGGGAAACGAATATTTTTTATGGAACCACAGTCGAGCTCTTTGATTTGCTTAAGAGTCCAGGTTGAAATTGGCTCTCTTTTTAGAGGTTTTCCTTCTTTATGTGTACAAATTTTAGGGTTTATCTCCGAATCATGATGAACGATGATCTCCTTATCTTTGGTCAATACCACATCTAATTCTAAAAAATTCATACCTAAATCAATAGCTTTTTGGAATGCAGGGAGAGTGTTTTCGGGCATTAGACCCCTTGCTCCCCTGTGGCCATGTAGTTCAATTTTTTTATTTATATTCATATTTTTTAATATTGGGGAGCTACAAAATAAGAGAGAGGTAGTTATTATCAGTAAGATATTAATTGTGAAAAAGGATATAGTCATTATTTGTACTACCTCCACAGTAATAAGATGATATTTTTACACCTAACGAATATAAGTGGGTTTTGAATACCATCAGTCAAATTTAAGTATACCCAAGAAATTTAGTAACTATAAAAAAAGATTTTTTTAAGAAAAGAAGCAAAACGAAAAACATGAGAAAGTATATATTTTCTCATGTTTATGAGTTTTTAGACTCCAATTAATAAACTCTTGGAATGAAAAATTGTTCGTTTCTGGGAGGACGAACATAGTCTAGGGCAGGCTTTCTCTTGGCGAGTTCCAAAGCAGGAGGTGTAATATCCACATAGGGAATCTTGCTCAGGAAATGATGAATACAATTTAATCTAGCACCTTTTTTGTCATCAGCTTCCACAGTGAACCAGGGAGCTTCGGGAATATTGGTGTGAGAAAACATTGCATCCTTAGCCTTAGAATATTCAACCCATTTATCTCTGGATTCTAAGTCCATAGGGCTTAATTTCCATCTTCTAGCTGGATCTGTAGTACGTGATTGGAATCTTCTTTCTTGTTCATCATCACTCACAGAGAACCAATACTTCAATAATATAATACCGGAACGAACTAACATTCTTTCAAACTCAGGGCAATCCTGTAAGAAGCTCTCATATTGCTTATCTGAGCAGAATCCCATAACATGCTCTACTCCTGCACGATTGTACCAACTACGGTCAAAGCATACAATCTCACCAGCACCGGGGAGGTGATTGATGTATCTCTGAAAATACCACTGTGTCTTTTCATGATCGTTGGGAGTTCCTAGAGCTACCACTCTACAACCTCTAGGATTGAGGGGTTCTGTGATTCTTTTAATAGTGCCACCTTTTCCTGCGGCATCTCTACCTTCGAATAAGACAACAATCTTGGTACCTGTATGTTTTACCCAATATTGCATTTTAACGAGTTCCAGTTGTAAATTGGCAAGGTGCTTCTCGTACTTTTTATTAGAAAGTTTTGAGCTACCCTCTCCTTCGCTGGTCTTCACTTTTAATTTGAATTTTTCTTTTTTAGAAAGTTCCTTTGTTAGGGACGACTCATTCTGGTTTTCTGTTTTCATGATTATATTTTGAATTTAAACTATTTTTGGGTCAAATGTTTTATTTCTTTTTGGAAAAGGTTTTTGTGGACTTAAGTATAATTTAAAATTATAATAATTCTTAATACTTGGCTCATAAGCATTGAACCAAGTTAGAAATACTTAGAGGGATAAATTTACATAGAGATATAGATTTAAATTAGACTCTAGTTTGCTTGTAAGGACTCCCTTTTTTTAGCTTCGAAGAGTTTTCTTTTTTCAATGGCGATAGGAGTGATCTCTTCTTCGAGGGCTTTCTCTTTTCCTAAAATGAAAAATAGCTCCGCCATCAAGAAAAATGGACCAATTAGTAATTGATTGATATCATCTACGAAGGCAGGTTTTGCTTTTTCATACCCATGTCCTATAAACTGAAATACCCACCCTACTGTGAAAACCCCAAGGGCGATTATTAGAGCGGAATTTTCATTGTTTCGAACTAAGAGCTCGGCAGTCACTAGAATTGGAAGGATAAAAGGAACTGTTCCAAGAGCCAAACGTGTGTTGAGCAAAAAGTAATAAACTAATACACCCAGTACAAAAAACATTGCAAAGGTAATATGAAAATCTCCCCCACCCAAAGGAAATCGCAAGAGACTCATCAAAACTATAACCGCCCATATGATAAATGGGATTCCCACAAAATGAGTCTTTAGATTATTTTTATTGAGATGGACACTTTTATAAGTAGATAATTGTTCAACGTCGGATTTCATATCTCCCCCTAATTCCAAGATTCATTTATAATAATTTTTAACATTCAGTCAAGAAAATATTTAAAATGATGGATAAGTGGAAGGACAAATTCCAAGAGCGGGACCTGAAGCTGATTCTCCCGTAGCACTCACTCCCGTACCATAGATACAATTTAGCTCGGGAGTAATAGATTCAGTGAGGGCTTTTCTATCTGAGTTAGTAATTTCTTCTTTAAAAAAATTCTGAAGAGTATCAATTAAATAAAGAATAGGTCATTTCGAGATACACAAAGTTAGAATTCATATCTCTTCCTGTTGTATTGACTGTAAATTCACCGGGTTTAAAATATGCATATCCGATATTGGCTTTTACGCCATACATAACATCAAATCGAATTCTAAAATTATATTCAAATCCCATAAAATTCCCACTTCTACCTGTTTTATCCTGTATTCTATTTGCCGCATTCCATCTGTCTGTGGCATTGGCAAGATAAAACCAAACAAAGGCTGTATCGATTTTAACACCCGTGATAGGCTCAAATTCTAAGACTAACTTGGGAGTCTGAACATTTTCCATTTGAACGTAATCACTGCTAGACCAGGGTCTCGCAAAACCGTAGAGTCTTTCAAATCTTTGGTTCGTATTATCATTTGGATTTCTATCACCCGAAACATAACCATAGAATAAGCCTGTTCTGGGTTTCCATTTATGATTGTATGTATATCCTACATCAAATAAGAAAGAGTAAGCCTCATGCCTCTGTTGTTTTTGTAAGTCATTGACACCAAATTGAAGGATAGCAGAAATATCATAATCAAATCCTGAAAAATAAATGTTATACAATCGTATTCCTGTGGTATGTATTTCTCTTCCCACACGACTGTTGTCAGCGAACGTAAATGTTGTAGAATTGTATTTCACCTGACTCAAAGGAGATTGCTTTAGACCTAAATAAAATGGCTCTATTGTTATAAGACTGGACCATTGTCGAATGTGTCCGATCACACCACCAAAAAACTGATTTCTTACTCTTTTGTCTGTATCATACTCTAATCTCTCCAAGGGTTGGAGTCCTAAAATATCTACTGACCAGTTATTTTGGTCCTTACCTAAAGTGACTCTAAATCCCTGAAATGTATTTGTTGTATTACGCCATTCATTTGATGCAATTAATCTTCTATCCAAAAACTCAAAAGACTGTATTCCATATTTTACACTAAAAGGGCGATTATTTCCCAAACCATTTTTGAGGTGAAATTCACCATAGGCATTGATGGGTTCAGCTCTGTTGTAATCTCTATCATCAATTTCGTATTTACTGTATTTCCTTTGTGCATCTTCCACCTCAAAGGCAAATCGAAAGGGATCTAATTTTTCTTTTACGGCAAAATATGCCCTTGAGCGCAAAAGTAGGGGACGGTCAATTCCACTGTCAGATCTTCGCAGATCATTTTCTCTGTACTCATTTCGGGTTCTGTAGTCCATTCCCGCTTCCATCCACTTTAAATCCTTAAAGGCTCCATATCCCGTCTCGCTCAAGGTTTTGGCATAGACAGGAGGGCTTAAAATTCGATTGGTCCCATAACTTCTCGGATTCATATAGTAATCCTTCTTATTTAGCCTTTCCTCTTCTTCTAACTCAGCCCTTACCTGGGGTAAACCTTTCCCGTCATTTTCCTGCTTCTTGTATTCAACCTCTTTTGGTGGATCGAGATTGAATGATTGTGGAAATACACCATTCCCTATAAAAAAGAGAAAGAGAAGAATGAATAAAGAATCCTCTTTAATACCTCTCAAAAGTTTTAGATCCATAATTCTAATCCTTTAAATTAATCACTATCAAATTGGTGTATATTTATATTTAAAAAAAAATCTCTTACATATTAAACAAAATGGACTCTTTGGGAGAAAAAAATCTAATATATTGGATTAATCGTACACCTACTTGGTAGGGATTCTTTAGTCGCATTTTTTGTCAACTTAAAATTAGGATAAATATTATGACTGAAAATTAAATCCCACCCCCAAAATTGTATTGGGAATCCAAAACTTCCATCTCAGTAACGGGAGAAAATTTGATCAAATCGGCGAGGGTGAGTTTATCCATCAAACGAGCAGAATAGTTCCGAATTTCCAAAAATATCCTTCTAAATTTGCATTTTTTCTCTTGGGAACAGGATTCGTAGTGGAGTTGACTCACGCATCCAATCGGAGCAATCATCCCATCAAAAAATCGAATCAAATTTCCCACGGAGATTTCAGAGGGGGGCTTCGAAAGAATATAACCTCCGTCTCTCCCTGGGATTCCTTCCACAAAATGGGCATTTTTTAGATCTAACATGATCTGTTCTAAAAATCGTTTTGGGATGTCATTTTCTTGGGATAAAACGCGTATGGACAGATGAGAGCCATAGTTTTCCGCTAGGGTCACTAAAGCGCGCAGGGCATAATCACTCTTTTTAGATACTTTCATAATAATACACACTATTTATCGTGATTAATTTTCAATTAAGTATTCGAGATAAAGATAAATTAAAGTTTAACGATTCCAAAATTATATATGATTTATAGTGAAAAAATCTTTCATTAGAAATATCATTAAGAGAAAAATCTTTTAAGTATCTGTTATATGAAAAAATTACATTTCCCCTCTATCAATTTCACTTATTATCTCCTGTACTTTCTAATAACTATTTTTTATTTAAAAAATTTAATTTTCAATATCTCAGATTCTATTTTAGGAAGCGAAGTGGGGGATGGTAGCCTTACTATTTGGATAGCCTATTGGCCTTATTTAAAGTTGAAAAGTCTAATCTTAGGGGAAAGTATCGGATCGTACTTAGATAGTAATATATTTTATGGATTTAAGAATGCATACTCCTTTAGTGATATGATGCCATCTCTTCTTCTGTTTGTAGCTGTTTTAGATTTAAGTTTTAATAATCCAATCTTAACTATAAACGTAATACATATAATTTGTATTACTCTACTACCCTGTGGAAGCTATTTATTAGGGAAAGAACTTGGATTTAGTAAATCAGCCTCTTTTGTTTCGGGATTAGTTTGTAGTTTTACAGCCTTTCACAACTCTCAATATTTACATTTTCAACTTCAATTTATTTGTTTGCTTCCTTATGGAATTGCTTACTTACTGAAGTTTTTAAAAAGACCTAAAACATATTATCTTTCTATTGTACTACTCATATTGCTTTTCCTAGCGGGATCTTCGATTCATATCTTTATTTATTTTGTATTTTCTATATTTTTAGTAGTAATGATATTTATTATATATATTTATAAATTTAAGAAATATAATTATTTGTACTATTTAGGTAAAAAAATATTTATATATAGGAATATCTTCATCATATTTTCTCTAGGCTCTATGATTGTATTGAATATCTATCCATTTTATTCCAATATGATAAATTATAATTTTAAAAGATTAAAAGTAGAGACATTAGTATATTCTCCTATCATCGGAGATCTAAATTCTATCGGATTTGACCCGCTTCTTTATTTTTTCTTACTCGTTTCGTTTCTTATTCCATTTCTATTTCGTCAGTTCTCTAAGTATGATAGAGATAAGAGAAATGGAATTTATTTTTTATGTATCTTACTCTATTTACTCTCATTAGGAGCGAAAAAATACTATCCCTACAATCTATTATTTAATTATTTTCCCGGTTTTTCAGGAATTAGAGATTCCAGCAGATTTTTACATCTCTTTTGGATTTCATTTGGAGTAATGATTGCCTTTGTTCTTGATACTATAAAAATTAAATTTTCTAACCAAAAAATGTACTATATATTTCTATATTTTTTAATCATTTTTGAGTTAATCCAGTTATTTTATCGAAGACCTGAAATTTCGAAGTTTCATATACCAGATGAATTAAAAGAAATACATAAAAATTATTCTAATAACAAGTATGACGAGCCTTTACTTTTGGTATCTCGCCAAACTAATGTAACGTCATACACTGGAATAGATGCACTCTCTCAATACCTCAGCATATTTCACAAAAAAAATTTAGTGGGTGGATATAGTGGACAATATCCTTATTCTCTTTATATGCTTCGAGCTGCGATTTCTCTGTATCTCTCCGGTGATTCCAAATGGACAAAAGAAGAAATAAAAAGCCTAATTAAGAGCTCTCCGACTAATTCGATTGTTCTCTATGATGTCTCTGAAGACTACAGAGTAAAGCTCTCTCAATTGGATAGATCGAGAGGTAAAATTAGTAATTCCTGTCCCAAAAATTTGATGGGAGAGTGGAGAAATATACCTCAAATTTCAACAAATTATGGCCTTGTATTGGGATATATACCTAATCTTGAGTTTTGTATAAATTCATATAATAAAATATTAGATATTAAATTATATTTAAAATGGATCGAAGAGGATAAAATAGAATATATAGATGAAATTTATGTGAATACTCCCTTTTATCATCATCCGTCCGCTCCTGAGTTACTCTATAATACTGAAGGTTTTAGAAAGAAGGGTAATTATATTTTAAAACTTTACCAAGAGGATTTTCTCCTCTATACGGGCAGGGTTATTGTTAGATAATCAATTCTGCATAAAGAGCAAATAAATTCATCAAGTTCCTCAACTGTTTTTTTTAAAATCTCTTCCTGTCTAATGGAAGAAAGTTTGGGGATACCAAAATTCTCGATTAAGTTTTTTTTATTTTTTCCTTGCAATTTTTATCAAATGAAATAGTCTAAGAAGTGTGAAAAGGAAATTGGTATTTTTACTAACGATAAGTTTAAGCCTACTTATTTTATGCAAATCATCCCTTTTAGATCTATGCCCCACATTTGACCAAAAGCCAAGTTGTCACCAACAGGAGAGTAAATCTTCTCCTCCCTCAGGCAATTGTGACTGTCCTTATGCCTATACCGAATTAAAGTTTGAGGATTCTAAATCTTATTTCCAATTATCCGATTCTACTGTAATATTCTACTTTTCTATTCCTTCGAAGAGAGCAGAGCTTCTTTTGAGTATAGAAGCTAATAAGCCTTTAGTCTATACCGGCTATTCTTCTACCTACCAATTTTTAGAGACTATTCGTCTTACAACCTGATTTTTCCACTCAAGACCTCTCTAATTTAACTATAACTATATTCACCGAGAATCTTAAGAAAACTTAAAAAGGGAAAAATCCCTTAAAACATGGAGAAATTATATGAACAGAAAATCATTTATTCAAAATTCAGCGGCGGGCCTTGCTACTATCACTGCATTGAGTTCAATCGTATCACAAGAGCATACACATGATACAAAAGACATGAAAGATATGAAAATGCCAGAACCTGGAAAATACTCTAAAGCATTGATGAGTGCAATGCATTGCCAATTACAGGCTCAGGTTTGTTTATCTCATTGTATTACGGAGATGGGAAAAGGGGATAAAACTCTAGCTGCCTGTGCTAACTCTACTAGAGAAGTAATTGCGGCATGTGAGGCCTTTGGTAAGATTGCAGTATTTGATTCACCTTATACAAAAAAGATGGCTCAGCTCTGTGAAGAGGTTTGTAAGTCCTGTGCTACTGAGTGTAAAAAACATTCTACTCATCACAAAGTTTGTAAGGATTGTATGGACTCCTGTCTATCCTGCGCAAAAGAAATGGCTAAATTAAGCTAAACATTGACTTCAATTACCTCGGAATCCTCTGGGGTAATTGAGATTATTTATGATATTCATTATTAATCATAAGTATAAATCGAAAAGATATTTCTTTAATAAATAATTTCCAAAAAAACTTTATTGTAATATAAGAATATGGAGGATTAGGGAGTGGAGCGACCGTCCGGGTTTCTTTTCTTTTTTTGGTTACTTTATTCTCTTTTCTTTACATAAAGAAAAGAAAAAAAGTAACAAAGAGATTTGAAATTAAAGAAGAATTTAATTTAAAAAAGTTAGATTCATTTTTAACGATTGGGAAAAATTTTTATATAAAAAGTTTCATAATTAAGTTTTATAATACTAATCATTGAGTAATCACCCAAAAAGAAAAAAAGTAACAAAGAGATTTGTCTTCGATACGGGACAAGAAAATATCAATCTGTTTATGCATCAAAAAGAGATTTTTCTCTTTATTCTCTGAGTTAATAAATTATATATATTTAAACCTTAAGTCCTAGC
>CANGZW010000121.1 GCA_947458405.1 Leptospiraceae bacterium | reverse complement strand
CTTTTAGAAAAGGATAGAGACTTGCTATCAGGGCAGTCACTATAGCATTATGTTTTCGCTTTGCTCTTTCAATAGCAAATACTTCCCCTTTGTAATACTCACTTTTAAAAGGGGCTTTTCGTTCTTGTTTTAAATATTCCTCTTCGCTTAAATATGCGCGAGCCAAGTTTTCCATCTCTCTATAAATTTAACGACGAAGAGGATTTGTCAAGATAAATAAGCCAATTGACAATTCCCCCATCATAGCCTACCTTCCACCGCATTCACAAAAATTTCCCTATAATCGGCAATCGACAATTCTTTTGGATTTCCTCCATCACTGGGGTCTGCCTTAGCCATTTTGGCAATTTCTTCTGCACGGGAAGAGTCTATCTTCAAATCTTTAAGTGTGTGCGGAATCTTTAGTTCTTCTCTAAACTGTAATACCCAATCCAAAAATCCTGAAAAACTGGGGTTCTTTAGATTTAAGTATCTGCTGATTGCATCACATTTTTCTTGTATGACGGATTCATTTTTACGTATTACGTATGGAAGTAGTACAGCATTGGTGAGTCCGTGGTGGGTATCAAAGATGGCTCCAATGGGATGGGCTAGGGCATGCACACCGCCGAGACCTTTTTGAAAGGCAGTGGCTCCCATCATGGAAGCTGTGAGCATATTGGCTCTGGCTGTGAGATTTGATCCTTCGCGAAACGCAGTGGGAAGATGATCGTGGATGAGCTTCATGCCCTGAAGTCCCACTCCCTCTGCCATGGGGTGGTAAAACGGAGAACAGAAGGCCTCAAAGCAATGTACGAAGGCATCTACCCCCGTTGCCGCTGTGAGAGAGGGAGGAAGTCCAAATGTCAATTCAGGATCTGCGAGGACGCGTGGAGGTAGCATCCCCGGATGGAAGATGATGACTTTTCGGTGTTCTTTTTCTTCTACGATAACGCTTGCCCTTCCCACTTCCGATCCCGTTCCTGCCGTTGTCGGGATTGCAATACACGGTGCAATACCTTTGGGATTTACCTTGAGCCAATTGTCGCCCACATCTTCAAAGTCCCAAAGAGAATGAGTCTGTCCTACCATGAGGGCAATGGCTTTTCCCACATCGAGAGCACTTCCTCCCCCGAGGGCAATCACTCCGTCTCTGTTTTTGGCTTTGTAGAGATTGACACCACTCTCTACGTCCCGTCCTACAGGATTGGGTTTCATATCTGTAAAGAGCTCTGCGGAGATTCCCCCTGCATTCAGAATGTTCTGGATGTTTTGTAATGGAGGTAGCTTGGCGAATGCGGGGTCAGTGACTATTAAAGGCTTGGAAATCCCAAGTTCTTTGCAGAGAGTGGGGAGTTCGGAGATTCTTCCGGCTCCAAATTTGATGGCGGTGGGGTAGTTCCAGTTGGCTTTGAGTTGCATGGTTTATCCTTTAAAGTGGTATGATTTCACACGTGTGAGTTGGTGGTATCCATATATGGAAAGAGAAATTCCCCGTCCTGTATCTTTGACTCCCGTCCATGCCAATGCTGGGTCGAGGTAGTCGCAACGATTCATGAAAACAGTTCCCGTTTGGATCTTGGAACCGAGAATGCGTGCATGGGCTTTGTCCTTGGTCCAGATAGAAGCTGTGAGCCCATAGGGACTATCATTCATGAGTTGGATTGCCTCGTGGTCATCTTTGACGGGCATGATACCAATTACGGGTCCAAAGCTTTCTTCTGTCATCACTTTCATGGTGTGGTCTACATTGGTAAGTACCCTGGGACCCAAGTAGGCGCTCCCCTCTTTTTCAAAGGGAAAGTCTTTTGCATCGGTCAAAAGCTTTGCCCCTTTTTGGAGTGCTTGTGATACCTGACCACGGACAAATTCCACTGCTGTAGTACGAACCATGGGACCCAAGTTGGTATTTGGGTCGAGGGGGTTTCCCAGTTTGTATTGACGGGTGAGATCCACAAACCCATCTACAAAACTTTTGTATAGCTTTTCTGTCACATAGATTCTTTCAATTCCACAGCAACTCTGTCCCGAGTTAAAAAAGGATCCATCCACCAAATTTTCAATGGCATTTGTGAGATCACAGTCTTGCATCACATAGGCGGGATCTTTTCCACCCAGCTCCAATCCCAAACCAATGAATCGATTGCCAGCAGCTTTTTGTACACTTCTGCCACCCTCCACAGAGCCCGTAAAGGCAACAAAATCAATGCCTTCTGAGCCGATGAGTTTCAAGGTATCCTCGTGGTCTATGTGTAAAATTTGAAATACACCCTCGGGAAGTCCCGCATGTAAAAAAGCATCTCTGAAAAATTCTGCCACCAATGGGGTTTGGGTAGAATGTTTTAGTATCACAGCGTTTCCAGCGGCGAGGGCGGGTATGATGGAATTGACTGAAGTGAGAAACGGATAGTTCCAGGGAGCCAAAACCAAAACAACACCGAGGGGCTCGCGTCGGATGAAGGTATCAAATCCATCGATTTTACGGGGGGTGAAATCACCGAGGGCTTCTTTGGCAATTTGGAGCATGTATCGACTTCGTTCTTCCAAGCCTCTCACTTCTCCCGGAGATTGGCTCAAAGGGCGACCCATTTGACGGGTGATGGATTCTGCAATTTCCTGTTTTTTGGAAACCAGATAGTCCACTGCCTTTGTGAGATACGAAATACGCTCCTCAAGATCGGTGTTTGCCCAAACTCTCTTACCTGCCTGAGAGCGTTCCAGGATCTTTTCAACTTCCCCCCTGTCGGAAAAGTCCCTCTCTAGAAGGACGGATCCATCGATAGGAGTGATTACGGAAAACTTTTTTGCCATTTTATATCACCTCAAAGTATCGTTTCAGTTCCCAGTCTGTGACGTATTTCTGGAACTCTTTTTCTTCCCATTCTCGAGTGGTGGCATAGTGATCCACAAAGGCAGACCCCAGCCAATCTTCGGCAAGTTTTGAGTTTCGAAACAGACCCGCCGCATCCCAGAGAGATCGAGGAAGAATTCGATTTTTTGCCACCACTGTTTCATATCCATTTCCTGTGATGGGTGCATCCGGTTCAATTTTATTCTGGATTCCCTGGAACCCACAGAGAAGGGCGCTTGCCAATGCCAGGTAGGGATTGGCATCTGCTCCGGGGAGACGAAATTCAATTCTCTGGGATTTTTTACTTCCCGGAATTGCCCGTATGGCAACCGTTCGATTGTCGATTCCCCACTGGGATGTGGTGGGAGCCCAAAATCCGGGCACAAGCCTACGGAAGCTGTTGATGGTGGGGGCTGACATACAGGTCACCTCGGGAAGATAGGTTTGCAAACCCCCAATGAAATACAGCATCTCTTGGCTCATCTTGTGAGGAGAGTTTTCATCATAAAAGATGGATTCTTCCTTCTCATTTTTTAGAGAAATATGGATATGTCCCCCCTGACCCGAATAGTCTTTGCTCCACTTTGCCATGTACGAGATCATTTTATTTTGTCTCTGTGCATAGACCTTAGAGAAAGTCTTAAACACTGCCGCGTTGTCTGCAGAGATAAGTGCCTCATCAACTGTGAGGGCTATTTCTAATGCTCCGGGACCCGTTTCCTCATGGAACCCTTCTACGGGCATATTCATTTCAGAGCATAAATCCATAAGCCCCCTGTAAAATTCGGAGTGAACTGTGTTACGTATGACGGAATAACCAAAGGCACCAAACCCGAGAGGCTTGGGGTTTTTATAATGTTTTTCTAATATAGATTCATGGCTTTCGTCACAGACCAAAAACTCATACTCAAGACCGGCAAAGGCAGTAAACCCCATTTCTTTGCCCTTTGCCAAAACATTCCGCAAGGCGGCACGCGGGCATATCGATTCAAGTTTTCCGCTGAACTCTCCTTGCACAAATAACATATTGGGTTCAATAGGAAGTTTTCGCACGGAAGAGGGGAGAATCCTAACTGGCGTATCACTAAATCCCAAATGCCAACCCGTAGCTTTTGCCGAATCATAGATGGCATCATTGGAATCCCATCCTAAGACTACATCGCAAAATCCAAACCCCGATTCCAAAGAAGAAAGAAATTTCTCCCGGGACATGTACTTACCCCGCATGATCCCATCGATGTCGATGACCCCTACCTTGACTTGTGTGAAATGATTTTCTGTGATGTATTGTTTTAAATCTTTGCCAGTTTTTATATCATTTGTGTGCATGACGTACCCTCTTGGAGTATTCAGTGTTTCAGATAAGGAAGGGTGTTTCTAGTAAATTTTTAGGGATTAGAGGGGATTTTTTTAAATTGGTATGTATATAAAAGAAGCACTCCTTTTTGAAGAGGAGTGCTTTTAGTTTTAAATGTTAATTATATAGGTGAATTATGGTTTTATGATTATATTTTGTCCCACTCTAGTGAAAACCTTGCCAGTGGATATATATAATTTTCCTGGACTATCCTCTCTTATAATACGTTTTTTAATTAGAGCTACTAAAAGTTTAGAACTATCTTGAATATTTGAGGTTAATTCAAAAGAAAAATCGGGCGGAAGTTTTAATTGAGAACTCATCGAACTTGGTGTAAATTCAGAGGGGGGAAAATTATATACAACTTTTTTCTCACTAGTAACTTTCAATGTAGGTTTTAATTTAGATACACATTGTTCTAGTTCTAATTTAGTTTCATCGAAAGAAGAGCAAAAAATCTCGAATGTATAGGGTTGGGCATCAATGTCTTTTTGCAATTTTTCACGCATCTTTCTTATTGCATCCGGATCATCAACTCTTTTCTTTGCATTCCCTTCTTGTTGAGCAAGTGCGGCAGCGGCAGCAGCGGCGGCGGCGGCATTCCTTTCATTTTTGATTTCTGTCGCTGTTTTTCCTATATTCTGTCCTTCCTTTTCGTCTTGAATATATTGAATAATATCATCTTTAATTATCTTATCAAGAGAGCTTGAGTTGGTATATTTATCATCAATCATTCTCTGTTTTAGTGCATTGAATTCATCAGAGGACTTTAATTTAACAAATTGAGGGCGAGACTCTTCCTTACTCATTGAGATTACTTGTGGATCACCTTTGGATCCTTGGTATTGATAATAAGCTAAAGTAAAATTGATTTCTTTTGCATTCACACATTCTTCAATTGAAGTAAATGTGCCACATCCTGGAATCTTATCGGGTGTGATTGAAGCCACTTTTTGCGATTCTTTCCCATCTGAATTCATAGCTCTAGAAGACTTTACGGGCTCATTCTCTTTTTTACTGAATAAGCTACAATTTAGTAAAAAAAGTAATATTCCCAACAAATATAATGATTTCATCCAACACCTCTTATTTTTATTGATTATCGACTTTGAAAGGTGAAAATTAAGACTATCTTTTTAAATTACTAGACAATACTACTATATATAATAGGATAAATGACTTTTCTTAATTTTAAATCTTTTCTAAGTGTTCAATCCATTAAATAATATAATTATCAAAATTTCAATTAAAAATTAGATACAAGATAAAATATTCTCTAATAATTTATAATTATTAGATTATTTAACATTTTAACAGTAATAAAAATTATACTAGCTTTAATTTACCTTAGTAATTATTTATTTCATATAAATCCTAATTGAAAATTGATTATATTTTCTAAGATAATTTAAATATATTTTTTTAATTTATTGCATATTGATTATAATAATTTAAATTAATTACTCTATTGTTAAAAATAGTAAACCCTTTTATTTAATAATTATAAGTCTAAATTAGTTAAAATAAGTAACCTAAAAAGTTAATTTTCAATTTATTACTGAGAAAATTTGAATTTTTTCTTGAAGTTTTAGTTTATACCAAATTTGTTGAATTAAGAAGCTGAATAAAAAGGTAAATTTAAGATATATTGCATTAAATAGAAAAGATTAAATTATTATTTTTTATGCGAAATTAATTGCCTTTATAATTATCTTTTATGTGTTAAATACTAAACAAACCTAGAGGTACGGATGAGATTATTTAATTTATTACTATTATTACTTTTTGTATTGAGTTGTGGAAGTGAAGAAAAGAAAACAACAAGGGCAATGGAACCCCAACCACCTCCTCCCCCAGAAAAGGTTAGTGGTTGTGATAAGTTCAACACAAATGACGATTGTTTTAAAGCAAAAGAAATCAATTTTACAGTTGGTTATTTTATGGGATCGAAAGGAGAATCACAGGTTTTTTCCTTAAGTAAACAGGATTCCTCCCGCATTCAAATAACTAAATTAAGGTCATCTAAAGATTTGGATGATATCAAAAAAAGAATTATAGAAGAGAGATATTTCATACCTCCCGCATCAGGAGACAAAAATCCAAGCATTGAAGACCTAATTAATTTCATACAAGATGATAGAGAGGGCCAAGGAGTGGGTAAAACTGCACTTGAGGTAAAGAAAGATAGACAACAAGCTATCTTGGATGCAGATGAAAAAAGAAAATCTGAAGACACGGAAGCAAGTAAAAGGCTTCGAGAAAGAATGCTTAAAGAAATTGAGACTTTCCCCTTTGTGTTCGATGTTTCCTGTGTATCTTTAAATGAAGAATCAAAATTTGACATAGAACAATGCTGGGCGAAATTACGTCCTACTTTAAAGATAACTTCTGAAAAAAAAGTGATCTTCAATTTTACCTATATTGACTTTATTTCTGGGGCAGTGAATGCCCAATTGAAACTTCCCAAAGATTTTAACTTTGAATTAACTTCAAATGGTCAGGATAGTTCTAAACTACTTGTAGCCATAATAAAAAATAGGGTCTTAAAGGATGAGCCAAATACTGGTAAAGTTGTATTTTCTACCGGAAAAGTAATAACTAAAATGGGACAAAATATAACAATTATTCCTTAATTTTCAAATAATTTTTTAATCTCACCCATCCTTAAAAAGGCACTCTATTCTCATATAAGAGTGCCTTTTTTTAATTTATTATAATCCCTAAAATCTGATTTTAAAGTCAGATAGAATTCCTCCGTAGTTCCTTTAAATTTGAAATTAAAATACTAAAAAAAATAATTCTCATTAAAAAATAACCGAATTTCTGAAATTTCAGTATTGACTGAAATTCAAGAAAGTATATTGTTGTAAAAGCATGCCACCCAAACATACGACAATGGATTCTGAATTGCTAGCCTTTGTGGATAAGATAGGGTTGTTTTACGAGGGGGTTGGAATTCCTCGAATTAGCGGTAGAATTGTAGGACTACTTCTCATCTTAGAACAACCGATTTCTCCGGAAGAGATTGCAAAAATCTTAGGTGTAAGTAGGAGCAGTATCTCAACTAATTTAGCTGTACTACGATATCATAAGTTTGCGGAAGAAGTTCGATACCCGGGGAAACGCAAAGAGTACTACAAATTTTCTGAAAATGCTTTAGAAAATATGATGAAAATGAAATTAACTTTTTATGATCCCTTTCGAAATATATTGCAGGAAGGTGTCGAAGAATTAAAATCCAAATCGATTTCCGAGGATAAGATTAATGAAATGATCAAATATCTCGATTTCGAGGAAAATCACTTTGTATTACTTTTAGAAGAATGGAAAGCATTTCAAAAAAATCGAAAAAAAAAGGAACAAATCTAATTATTTGAGGTCTTAAAATGTTATATATGAAATATACAAATAAAATAAAAAAAATTATCATTTTCGCAATTCTATTAAACTTAATCCAATGTGCTTCATCAAGTTCTGGTATTACAACAAGTAATATTCCTGTGGTGAATAGAAAGTATACAGTGTTGGGTCCTGTTCAAAATACTGAAAAATGGTATACCTTTGATGTTGCCCTTTTTGGATTTCCTCTCGATAAACCCCCCATTGATAAAATTGTGAGTAGGGCTATCTCTGAAAAGAATGCGGATGCATTGATAAATATCAAGTATTGGCAGGATAAAATCATCATACTTTTTATAACTGTCAATCGAATTGGAATTAGTGCGGAAGCAATAAAATTTGAAGACGATGGAACCATAAAAAACGTACCTAAAAAATAAGAGAACATCCCATGAAATTTAAAAATCTTATAATTAATATAATCTTTTTTACTATGTTCGTCAATTGTTTGGGGGGACTTGTAGAGAAAGGGGGTAAGGTAAGAAATGTATCCCTTGCCCCTTCTGCCACTCTTTTGAATAAGGATAGTTTTAATATTATAGCAAAATCAGATGGGGAATCTTCTACATTTTTTTATTTAGGCCTTATTCCCATGACCAATCCTTTAAATATAGAGTATGCCATGAGTCAGGCTGTGCAAAAAATTCCCGGTGGTGATACAATTATCAACATAAGTATTTGGCATGAAACCCACTACTATTTTCCATTGGGAACAGTCTCTGTTGTGAAGGTAGAAGGGGACGTCATTAGTTTAAAGGAACCACAGTCCACTGCAACCATTCCAGAAAAACAGGCTGGTCCAAAAAAATGAGACAGGTTTTTTGTTTTATTTTGGTATTTTTGATTGGGTGTGTGCCTGTGGATGATAAAATATCCAAGGAAGATGCCCAAAATCAGATCTATTTTTCGGCTGACTTTAAAGCTAAAAAATGTGGTACATCTATTCCACAACCTCCTTTGATTGTGTTTACCGATCAGTTGCAGAGAAATCTCGATCTCTGCACTATAGCTATCACCCGTATGGATTGTCCTTTTGATGGGTACCCAATTATTTGTTTGGGTATATATTCTCCAGAAGCAGTTCCCACAATCCCCTGGTATTTTAATTTTAAAGAATTGACGAAAACGAAGATTAAATTTTAGGACCGATGAAATGATAAAAAAATTTATAAATAAAATTAACGGTCTTTTAAATTCTAAGAAGATAAATATTTTCGTAATACTACTTTTGTCATTTTTGTCTATAGATCTTCTGGCTGTTTCCTTTAAGGGTAGGATCTATTCCCGAACCAAAAATTCTGGTGAAGCGGGTGTTACTGTTTTTATTTTTGAAACAAAGAAAGGGTTTACCACCGATGCGGATGGATACTTTGAAGCGGATGTTCCCAATTTTGGGGAGTATACTTTTCGAATCCTCCGTGCTACAGGGATGCAGGAATTAAAGAGAACTGTGTCTGCTGAAGGAGAAGTTCTTACCCTATATACAGATAAGGTTCAGGCTCCTAAGGGTTCTATTCAGGTAGAAGGTCAAAAAGAAAAGACAATCCTATCTAGATACAAAGTGAGATACGATGAAATTAAGCGTATGCCGGGTACACTCGGAGAGGCTTTAAATGCTATTCAAACTCTTCCGGGGATTTTTGCTCCTCCCTTTTTTGGAGGTGGTCAGCCGGGAGGTATTGTAATACGTGGTAACAATCCCAATGCCAATACAATATTGTATGATGACTTACCCATTGCCTATGCATATCACTTTGATGCCATTAACTCTGTAATACACAATGATCTAATCAAGACGATTGATGTATACACAGGAGCCTATCCCGCCAATTTTGCCAATGCAACAGGGGGAGTGATAGAGATTGAATCCACCGATACCGTAAAAAAGGCTACTGCCTCTTCCAATATATCTTTTCTTCTAGGGCAGGCAATGTACCAAACTCCCCTCTTCAATGGAAAAGGATATATGGCGGCTGGTGGAAAAGTAGGGTATCTCGATAAAACCATTGGGGCTACGGGCCTGATTCCCGATGGAATCCGCCTTCCCCAATACACCAGTTCAAATGTTAAATTTGTATATAATTTTACCCCTCAGCATACACTGTCTTTTACTTCTTTGACGGCAAATGATAGCTTCGTATTAAATGCCTCATCGAAGTCAAACAATGATCCCACCTTGGATCCCTTACAGGCAATTGCGGGAGCAAGTGTAGCGGCGGGGCAGGGGTATAGAACCATGGGACTGCGATACATCTGGACTCCCGGTACTAAATTCAATAATCGTATTACGCTTATAAGTTATGATCCATTCAACAAAACCTATGTGAAGTTTGGAAGCATTCAGGCCGATTTTATTGCACGTGCTCCCTATACGGGCGTAAGACAGGATTTGAATTGGGATATTGCCGATTTTTTAAAAATCGATTTCGGGTCGGAAGTCAGAGCATTTAGTTATAATGTTAATGGTTATACAGTAGCACTTAAAGATCCCAATAATCTTTCTCCCAATCCGTATGACACCGATAATCCAGCCTTTGAAAAGAGAGAAATTTCTCAAAAAAGTAAATTTGGATATGGGAACGTTTACAGTACCTTCCATTTTAAATTTGGAAACTTTAAGTTTGAACCGGGGGCAAGGTATGACTATATTGATTATTCTAAACAGGGAGTTTTCGGTCCCCGTGGGTTAATCTCTTATAAATTTGATGATATTGGAAAAGGTACTACGCTCTTTTATGGAGCGGGGGATTATTTTCGGTTCCCGTTTTTCTCCCAGATTATTT
>CANGZW010000120.1 GCA_947458405.1 Leptospiraceae bacterium | reverse complement strand
CACTCTCTATTTTGCCAATGGGAAAGACAGGATTTCCCTCAACTGATGATTTGGGAAGTATATCCTTTTCGGATAAAAAGCTTTCCATTCAATATGAATATACAAAAGGAAAAAGAGTACTACGTTTCAGTTCACCTCTTTTGCAGGATGGAAAGAGTAATAAGGGATTGAGTGGAGAAATTTTACTACAACAACCTCCTGAGTTAGAATCAATGACAATTGCCACCTCTTGGAAAGAAAACAGAAAAGCATTTTATCATAATACAAAAATCAATTGTATGCCAGCAGAAGGGAGTTTTAAGATAGGGGAGAGAGAATTTCGTTTTACAGCAGACAAAGACTTTGGAGCCTTAGATTGGGGTAGAGGAGTCTGGACGTATAAAAATAGATGGTACTGGAGTTCAGCTTCAGGGTATTTAGATGGTATTTCATTTGGATTTAACCTGGGATATGGATTTACGGATAGAACTCCCGCCAGTGAAAATATCCTTCTATATAAAAATACAATACACAAACTCGATCAGGTTGAATTTCACATAGATACAAAAAATTATATGAATCCATGGAAATTTACCTCCAACGACAATCGATTGGAATTGGATTTTCATCCACTTGTAGATAGAAATTCGGCCCTAAATTTGGGTATTATTAAATCCATTCAACACCAAGTTTTTGGTTACTTCCATGGAAAGGTCTCTTTAGATGATGGAACCGTACTACAATTAAAGAATTTCTTGGGATTTGCTGAGGATGTTTTGAATCATTATTAGTCCCTAGAAAGTGCTCATTCAAAGTATATTCTAAACTTTTTCTATAACCAATAAACTAACCTAATCTTGTGGTCATTAAGGCAAATTGATTTAATTTAGATGAAAAGTACAATTCCAATTAGACGTAAGTCACAAAAGATAGCTAAAATTGTTATAATTTTAGCTATACATTTTTTTAAGTGATTTTATTATTATAATTTTTACATTATTGGAAATTATATAAATGAATGGAATCCCTACAAAAGAATTAAATCAATTAAATGAATTCCTTTTCACATTGCACGAAATGACTAGTTTTGAGGAGCTATTTTGTGCAATAATTGGTTTTACGAAATACTTTTTTAATCTACACTATTGTATCTATTGGGATTATAATCAGCCAAGTAATTCATTAGTATATAAGCTGGGTACTTTTCCAGACAAGAACATAGAAAATAACTTTCTCTTAAACGGATATACTGAGATTAATTTAGAAGAACAAAATGTACATTCTCTGGCAATTGAGAAAAAAAATCTATTTTCCTCCGCAAAATAAGCAGAAAAGAAGATCATAATTCAAGGGAAAATAAAAACCAAGAAATTTTAAATATTCAATCCTTACTCTTAAATCCTATATTTTTAAAAGGAAATCTTGTTGGAGTTTTGGATTTTTCAAATGCCTCAGAGAAAATTATTTTATCAAAAAATCAAATTTATTATATAACTATATTTTGTAAAAGTTTAGGAGGAACCTTAAAATTATTTAAAACAAATTATGAGCTTGAACAAGAAAAAAATCTTGCTAAGGCTTCTCAAAAAAAAGTAGAAGAGTTAACAGAAGAACTAAAATTTCAAAGGTGATTATTTCTTTGTATCAATTGAAGATACAGGATCAGGAATACCACCGGAAGTTCGACCAAAAATATTTGAAGCATTCTTTACAACAAAACCAGCAGGCGAGGGTTCCGGATTAGGATTACATATAGTAGGAAAAATTTTAGAAAAACACAGCGGAGGATTAGTTTTAGAATCTCAACCCGGAAAGACAAGATTTATCGTGATACTTCCTTTAAAAACCGAGTGAAGATAAACCAAAATAAAATAAATTTCAACCTAATATAATTCAATATTTTTCTATTATCTATTTTATAAATTAAAAAATAGAATAAATAGGATTTTTTATCATTTTTTAAATATAAAAAACTACCATTTTTTTATTCAGTATCAAAAATTTTGCTTTTTTTATTTTTACTAAACATACGTTTTTTCATTATGTCTAGTCTTAAAAAGGAAAAAGGATTGTACTTATGAATTTAGAATTGTTATTGTACCGAAACTTTTCAAGGGAAAATACTTCTGTAAACCCTACATTGACTCAATTTTCAAAGAAATTTCTCGAATATCATTATCTCAAAAGATTAAATCAGTTCAAATTTGCAACCATAGGTTATTACAAGAATCTAATCAATTTTTTAGATGTGGGAGAATCTCTAGAATCTGCCATTTATTATTATGTAATACATAAAAATGGTCCCAAAATATCTCCAGAGGATTTCATTTCTTCTCTTTATTTTATCGAATTAAATAAAGAGAAGAATCTGCCATTTTATAAACAGATTCCTTTTATTAACCAATCATTTTACTTTACATTGATACATATCATAAAGACTCTAAACTATAAATTATCATATAAAAGTGATACACCAAAAACCAAGAGATTTATCCCGCATGATACAATGATGAGAATTTTAAAGGAACAATTGGGAGATCTTTATAAGGTTCAATGATAAGAAAAATTAGCTCAATATTTTTTCGCTTAATCATAAATAATCAAGGGAGAGAAATCTGCTAAACTAGAAATTCTTATTTTCGAATAGTTGTCTCAACTTCTCCTAGCCATTCTCCGCTGATAATTACCCTATCTCCAGGTTTTAAAAACCTATTATTTTCAGCCTTTAGAACGATTTTTAATTTTGTAAAACGATTGAATCCTAAAAGATTAGCAAGTCTAACTTTCCATCTGGGAGTAACAAGAGCAATTCCCCCAGGAGTTCCCATAATGACTCTATCCCCTTTTTTTAATGTATCATTGGGGTAGTTTTGGAGAATGGAATGCAACATCAGTTTAGGTGTGAAGATTATTCCACTTGTTTTTTCATTTTGTCTTTCTTCATCATTTAGGAAAGTTTTAAGTGATACACAAGGTATGCCATTTTCCACAAGATTTTTTGGAACCCAAATATTTTCAGACACTGGCAAAAAATTTGGAAAACTTTTGGACATTCCCCAATATTCATATCGATTCACCATACCTTCTCCCAAGACGGCAAGGGATCGGGAAGACAAATCATTAGCAATAAAAAATCCAATTTTAGGAATAAAACTAGGATCATTCATCTGTTCTCTTTGAATGTCTTCCAATAAGATAAATCCTAATTCGGCTTCATAATCCAAGAGGGGAGATATATTTGGATGATTCTTTTCAAGTAGAGTACCCAATCCTTCTTCCCATTTTTCTGCATGGGAAATCATTTCATCAGAAGTTGGATATTTAACTCCCTCTTTTGCTTCATTGAATGTAATTCGATCCTTACGAAATACGACAGGAAGGGCATTTGGATCAAATTCGCTAGCTGTTTCTTCTATGTGTTTAGCGTATGACAGACCAATTCCATAGATATGGTTTGGTTTTGTTTCAAATATTTGGAAATCGCCATCTGCTTCCTTTAAGCAAACAAAGTTAGCTGGAGTTGGTTTTGTTGAAATGGGTCTAAATAGATAGTAAGATACTATGCTTACTCCTACTAGTACTACAATGGATACTTTTAATACCATGATATTCCTCTTTTGTAAAATTTTTATGAATCATTTTTCCTATTTCGTGGTTATGGGCTTTATCAAAATTGATAGGTAATCAATTCTGAATCTTTTGGATTAATCCAAAGCCCTATTTATTTATTCTATCTCTATACCTTAAGAATAGAATCTGCTAAAAAGAACAACTTAAACTCTATTATAGAGAGTGTATCATCCTGGATACATTCCAAAATATGACCATCAGGTCTAACTAAAATTGCTCCTGTATCACTTAATTTAGTCATGGTAGACCAATTAGTTGTTACTCCAGAAAATTGAATCTCTTTTGGAACTTTTTTTATTTTTATGATTTTATCTAATCCCGATTCTTTGAGTATTTTTTCATAATTTTTATTTTCTTCAGAACAAATCAATATAAAATGTGAGTATTCAATCAATGTATGACTTGATACAAAGGATGATTTTTCTTGGAAAAGAAAATGGGGAAGTCTTGCCCCTTTTATAAATTTTGGATGATACTCTGTAGGATTATTTTCCTCAGAGGTATTTTTAGTTTCATAGATGACACCTAAATCAAGACCTATTCTATCGAAATGTCCAACTTGGGAATTTATATTTTCCTTAGCTTTCCTTAGAATTTCTGGATTTTTTAATTTACTTTGTAACACTTTATCTCCTATTTTTTGTAAAATACTAATAATTTTATAAATTAATTTCTTAGGGAGAAACGAGAGAAGAGGAGAGGTTAGGAATTTTAAAAATCTTTCCATTTTTTCTACATTCAATCCAAAAACATCCATTGTTTTAGAAATTTTATGATAATTTTTTAAACTTTCTTCACAATTAATTTGTATTACAGGTTTTCTTTCTATTTCATAGGATTTGAGAATTTTTTCTTCGGCTAAAACATTTAAAACATAGGAAAGTTTCCAGCATAGATTGTGTGCATCCGCTACTCCTGAATTCAAACCCAAGCCTCCACTTGGAGGAAATCTGTGGGCACTGTCTCCTATTAAAAATATCCTCCCTTTAGAAAATGAACTCGCAATCTGTGCTGTCATACTCCAAGAACTAATCGATTCTATTTCTGGTATAAAAGTAGGGTCATCAAATACTTTTTGCAGGTTACTTACAAATTTAAATTCTGTATAATCACTTACTTTTTCATGAACTAATAGAGGTACGTGGTACACCCATCGTTTCTTGGAATGGTGAGCGATTAAAATTCCAGCAGAATCTGGACGAAAAATAAAAAATAGCTTAGCCTTAGTTGGTAGAATTCCAGAAAGATCATTTGTAAAATAAATATTTGCAAATTCTCGTATCTTTTCAGGTCCTTTCATTGTAATACCAAGAGCATTCCTACACTGACCCCCGGCTCCCTCACAACAGAGTGTATAATCACTTTCAATCAAGATTTCTTTTGCTTCAAAATTTAATTTAGATATAATTTTCTGATTAGTTTTTTCAAAAGATACCCATTCACAATTATTTTTATAGGTGATTAATTTATTTTCTAAAACATACTTTCGAATGATAGACTCCAGTGCAGTTTGTGATAGGTTCAGATATGGACTTGATAGACTGGAGTGATCTTTGTATTTTTTTTGAATCACAGGATCATTCAAATCTACTCTACCAATTTCTTCTTTTATTGTCCTACAAAAGATTATACGAGAACCATCCTCATGAGGAGAGGCTTCACTTTCCAATTCTTCGATTGGAATCCCAGCAGTGTTTAGAATTTCTAGCGTTCTTCCACTGATTTCGTGTGCCTTCGGATGTTTCCCAGGGATTGCTCTTTTTTCTACAAGAACAGAAGGGATTCCATTTTTTGCTAAAAGAAGTGCAGAAACCATACCCGAAGGTCCTGCCCCTATAATTAAAACAGGAGTACTTATCATTTTATTTCTCTGATTTAGGGAGAGTTTTGTAAATATAAAGGGAAAATAACCAAAGAGAGGATAAAATAGTAAAAGCTACAATATTTTCATTGATTCCAAAGATCTCAACGTGATACTTTCCATCTATAACAGCACCCCCATAGAAGGGAGCAAGTACTACAGCAGACCAAAAAGCACAAATATTAGCCAATTGCCAGCCCAGGATCAAAGGATAATCTTTGTCCTTCCTAAACCAAATTAAGTATATTTGAATAAATCCTGTGTAAGCCAGGTAGGCTATAAACCACATCATGTGCACTTTGGCATGACCAGGCCAGTCTGGGTTTTGGAGATGGGAAATGTCGGAATCCCGAAGAGCGGGACCAAAAAATTCCATAGAACTAAGAGTCAATGTCCATTTGAGTATTTGGAGTTTAGATAGTTTTTTCATAAAAATACTTACCTTTCTGAGCTTTTATAGATACTATTATAACAAATTGAATCTATTCGGTCGTCCTTCCTTGTAAGGAGAGATGAATTTTTATGAAAAATTTCGAATTATTTTAAAAAAGAAGATCGATAGTCTTTAGGAGATTGTCCGGTGATTTGTTTAAACACCCGATTGAAGACGGATTTAGATTGAAATCCAGATTTGAAGGCGATATTTAAAATATTTGTATCACTGTAATTTTTATCTTGAAGGATTTTTTTTGCTTCTTCGATTCTATAGTCATTTATAAAATTATGAAAATTTCTGTTTTTTTCTATATTGATAGTCATAGAAAAATGATGAGAAGGAATTCCAATCTTTGCAGATATTTCACTTAAAGAGATTGTTTCCTCTAATTACGGTTTTCGTAAGACAAAGTATTCTTCTATTTTCTTTATGTATTCTTTTCTTGTCGTTTCACTTAGATTTTGTTTTGTATATTTTAGAGGGATTTCTTCTTTTTCGCTAGAAATATCTTTATCCAGTATGAATAAAGAAGGCTTTTTTATATAGTAAAAAAGAATGAGATAAGCCATTCCTAGCATTATAAATCCTTCTGTCGAATTGACAGGTAAAAAATTTGATGTTTCTCCTAAGGTAAACAGTGTAGTCAATAAATAACATGTATAAAGGGAGACATTGAAAAATAATAAAACTTTTAACCAAAGAATTTCATCTATTTTGGTAATTGCAAAGTTATTATAAAAAATAAATATATATTTTTTAAGTGATATAAATGCAAGTAGTGTTATAAGTATATTATAAATATTTCCAATAATAATCATTGTCTTTGTATAAGTAGCAATGACACCACTCTGTGTTAAAATATCTGTTACATTTCCCATTTCGGGATATAAAAAATTAAATGCTATATGAGTAATAAAAATTATAACTACAGGAATAGAGAAAAGGATTACTTCATTTTTAGTATGACTATTTTCAAATAGTACAGACCGAGTGTATAAATAGAGCAGTGGACCGAAAAGGAATGCTGAGGGAAATAGCAAATAAGGTAATACAATTAAGTGATATCCACCATGAGAAAAACCAAATCGTATGACAGTATGCAGTCCTAAATTTATTAAATAGAATAATAAATATCGATTAGATTTATTGTTCTTAGAAAAAATAAAAAGTAAAATTGCAAATAGTAAAAGAGCAAGATTTGCAAATGTTATATAAGAGAAGATCAATCTCTAAAAAATGGTCTAAAATCCTCTAACTTTTCAAAGGAGTGCCATATATAATCACCAGAACCATTTTCACGATGAGCATGAACTTCTTTTAGAAGAGGGTCATTCATATAGTTTTCAAATGCTTCCTTCGATTCCCATTCTACGAGTATCATAACTTTTCTTGGAGTCAAATCACCTTTGAGTGATTCCTTAAATTTTCCAATAGCAATCACCTTTCCATTATGAGTAGTCACCTCTTCTCCACTTCTTTTTAAATAGGCAAGATACTCTCTTTTACTTGTGATATTAAACAAATTTAAAGCATAGATAGACTTCGATTTCATTGTTACCTCTTATTTGAATCAGTTAGTAATTTTAACGATACAATTTCAATGAAATTATTTATTGCTTGATTCAAAATTCAATTTTAGAGATAAAGTAATAAGAAAAGAAGAATTATCTTCCTTTTGGAGTTCTTTATAAATGAAAATTTCTATAGTCATCACAGCATTAATCCTATTAGTACAAATAATCATTCGCCCTGATAATTTATATATCTCAGATTCTTTAGTTAAAGCGGTACAAGTCAAATCACTGTTTCTAAATGCTTGGAATAGTCAGGATGTTTTTTATCCAGCAAGGGATATAGATCCCACATTTTCAATGAATCCACTCAATGAAGGATTTATATTTTTCAATAAGGGTCACTATATTGGTCAATATCCAGTAGCTCTATCATTTTTTTATTCGATATTTATATTCTTAGGTTTTTCTATATTACCTTATTTAAATTCATTAATTTTATTCCCTATGATATATTTATATTCTAAGTATTTAAATAATAAATCTAATCTTTACTATTTATTATTTGGAACTACGCTAATAGTTACTCTTATAGATTTATCAGAATGTAGTATTTTTTATAGTCTTACAGGTATTGGATTTCTTTTTATAAAAAGATATATTGATGAAAATATGAATAGTCATTTGATAATTGGAAATATATTTTTAGGTCTTGCTATTTGGTTTAGACTTGAAGTATTATTATTCACTTTTTCTATATATTTAACTTTATTTATAATTCATTTTCAAAAAAAAGAATTTTCTGCTATTTATAAATTAGTTATTCATTCTTTTGTTTTTTCTTTATTAGTTCTTATATTTTTTCTTTATAACTATCTTTCTTACGATTTCTTTTTAGGTCCAAGGTATATTGTTAATATTCATAGTAATTCTCTAACACTATTCGAAAAATTTAGAATTTTCACTTCTATACTTTTCACATATCCTAGGGAAAATAGTCTTGCATTGGGGTTTTACTTTATAAGTCCCATATTTTTATACTCAATAATTTATTTTTTAAGACGTATCAAGAATAATAGTGATCAAACTAATTTTTATTTAGGACAGAGTATACTTTTTTCTCTTTTAATTGGTATTACAGCTCCAAATGATGGAATTACAATAACCGCAAGATATATGGCAATTGCTGTATTCCCATTAATATTTCTCATCGACGAGCATTTTAAATTATATTCTGATAAAAAATTACCAAAGACCATTCATTTTTTTAAAATATATTCTTATTTAATTTCATTTATTATGTTAACTATATATTATTTCTCATCTACTTATCTAAGAAAAGCTACTCATTATATGCATAAAATTGAGTCTGATTTAATTATTTGTTCCAGTGAATTTATTAGCGGTAGTTTTCAGTTAGATTATTTTACTAAAAAGATAATCTCCTTAAAAAATAGTAATCAAATAAATGATATATCTAATATTCTTGATAAGAACAAATTTAATACTATTCAATTATTAGGAGTAAAGAATTCAAATCAAGATAACAAATTTACTAATAACCCAGTGAATGAGCTATATACATTATTATCTAATAATCATTATAGTTGTAAAGAAATGGAAAATAATCTCAATCTAATTCACTATTCTTGTGAAAATACTATTAAATGATTTTTATTAATAGTATAAATTTCTAAAAATTCTTTAAAATGAAAAAATTATAGATATTCCAAAAAATAATCTCAAAGAAGTCATTTTTTACAGCAAAGCTAAAACTCCAAAAGGGACTATTTTGACGGCTATGGAGGATTACATCAGACTCAGAAAATCTGAAAAAATTGTCGACCAAGTAGATCAGTTTGAAAATTTTTTTCAAGCACAGATTTGAAAAAAATGTGAGAAGATAAATAAATTTATCACTGTTTTCAGTATGGACATATTTATCTTTTCAGTAGAAAAATTTTATCGAACTAAACTGATTTCAAAAGATCAGCATTTCTCTTCGCTGGAGTCACTTAAATACCAGTGATACTCTTCGCCTAAGGATGAAGATGGTTGATTTGAGTGATGAATTTTCTAAATGAAGAAATTTCCGCTAATATCATCAACCTTGGAGTAAGAGCCTGGCGATTGAAAATAGGAAAAATATTCTTTTTCACTTGCAATTTCCTTAGTATTTGATATCTTTTATCTTATGGATAATCTTGCCAGACAATTGATATCAGTTCCTGAGTATCTTGAAATAGAAAGAACTTCAGAAGAAAAGCATGAGTATTATAAGGGCGAACTCTTCGCCATGGCGGGTGGAAAAAGAGTTCATGCTGTTATTGCAGGAAATATTTTAACTAAAATCAATAATCAAATAGAGAATAAACCATGCATTGCTTTTGGTTCCGACATGAAAGTACAGGTTAAACCAGATGGCCTATTCACTTATCCCGACATATCAGCGTTATGCGGTGAGGAAAAATATCTCGATGCAAAAGAAGATACCTTATTGAATCCCAGTTTAATTATTGAAGTTCTTTCTGAATCTACAGAAAACTATGATCGAGGAAAAAAGTTTATACTCTACCGTGAGTTAGAGTCCTTGCAAGAATATGTTTTAGTCTCCTCTGAATACAAAAAAATAGAAATTTATAGAAGAACAGCGAACAACCAATGGCTATTGTCTGACGTAAAGGAAGATGAACCAGTGATATTTGAAACAATACAATGTTACGTATCACATAACGAAATTTACAATAAAATACAATTTACCGACTCTGCTAGTTTATAGTACGTTATTTCTCTGGTTGTCTAAAGGTAACTTTCATCCATGACCTGTTCAAAGGTTTAATATCTTTATGAAAATGCTTTTTTTAATATTTCTGATTAGAAATTAATTCATTTAAGACTATAAGGAATTCGAATACCAGGAAAAGATGCTTTAAAATCTTTCGTATTACGTGTAACGAGTGTCAAGCCTT
>CANGZW010000119.1 GCA_947458405.1 Leptospiraceae bacterium | reverse complement strand
TTTTTATTATAAATAATATTATTATAAAAAGTCCAATGGAATCATATTACTGGATTCCTATATCTTTATTTATTCTATCAATTTATTTAGTTTTTAAATCAAATGCACCTGAAGTTCTTCAATTTGAAGTGAGTAAACATGAAATTTTTGAGAGCTTTTTAGATTGGAATAGATATATAAATATAGGATTAGCTTTTTCATACTATCATCTATTAATTTTATATGGAATAATTCCTATTTTTCTTTGTTATAGCTATTTAAGAAAGTTTAAAAAAATGCTCTATATGATCCCTTTATTTATAATTTATTTAATATTTAATGGTACTTTTTTTATAACACGATATGACCAAATTTGGCACATTTCTACGGCTTACTCTAGAGTTAACTTTCAAATTTCACCTTTGTTATTCTTAACTTTCCAATATATATATTTTCAATTTATTTCATTTGAAAAACAAAACAATTAAGATCTAGATCCTAAAAAAATATTTAATTCATAATTTATTAATATGACTTGAATAAAAAGATTAAAATAAAAATATAAAATAATAGTCCATGAAAGTATCTTTAATTACTCCAATATATAACGAAGAATCTCACCTAAAAGATTTCCTAGAAAAAATTGATTCTTTGCAACTCCCAATTGAAAAAGAATTAATATTTGTAGATGATTGCTCCAAGGATTCATCTTTTGAAGTTTTGAAGACTTTTACTTTTAAATCTAATGTAAAAATCTTTAAACAAGAAAAAAATAATGGAAAGGGTGCCGCCCTAAGGAAAGGGATTGAAGAGGCTACAGGAGAAATAATAGGAATTCAGGATGCTGATTTTGAATATGACATGGATGATATTCCAACTATTTTAGCTCCTTTTTTGAAAGGAAAGGCTGATGTAGTATTTGGTTCGAGATACAGACCTGAAAATCATCAAGTTCATAGGACATTTCATTATTTAATTAATCGATTTCTAACAATATTTAGTAATCTTCTATCAGGCTTATATTTAAGTGATATGGAAACTTGTTATAAATTTTTTAAATCAGAAATTATAAAAAATATTAATTTAGAATCAAACCGTTTTGGTTTTGAACCCGAGATTACAGCTAAGATAGCTAGGTTAAAAATTAGAATACTTGAAGTCCCGATTTCATACTATCCTAGAAGTTATATTGAAGGTAAAAAGATAACATGGAAGGATGGAATTGCGGCTGTAAATCATATAATTGTTTTTAATATCTTCAGAAGCAAGAATAAATTTTTTAAATCTGAAATACCGAGGTCATATATCCCAACATCAGGAAATTGGCTTTAAGGAAATGGAAAAATTACTACAATTATATGAGCCAAAACACTATCGTTATATAATTAGTGGTATTTTAATATATTTTATTAATTTTACTTTTTTTAAGTATTTATCGGAAAATCTCATATATACTGATACTTGGATAAAAGTTTTCATATCCTCTGAATTTGCTCTTCTATTATCCTTTCCGATACATAAATATTTTACCTTTTCTTCTAAAGAGAATAATTTTTTTTCGGAGTTACCTCATTTTCTTTTTTATGGGCATATCTTATTAGTAGTACGCTTTATTTCATTTTATGGTTTTTTTTATATTTCTGAGGATGTAAATTTAAACTCATTACTTAGTATATTTTTAATGGTTCTATTCAATTTTGCGATTTTTGATAGATTTGTATTTAATATTTCAGCATACTCAGAAAATATTTCTGATCCCTATGGAGAAAATGGGAGTGGAATAGAGACACTAGAAACAATTGAAGATGCAAAAAATTATAATCTATGGTTATGCGAGAAATTTGAAGATTATTTGGGATCAAAAAATCTAGAATTAGGAGCTGGAAGGGGAACACTAAGTGCTATTTTATCTAATAAATTCTCATTAGAACTGTTTGAAATATCAGAGGAAAATCATAAATATCTAAAAACTAGATTTCAAAATAATAAAGGTATTACGAAAATAGATAAAGACTATTTAGAAAATTCAGAGTGGGAATCTTATGATTGTGTTTATTCATCAAATGTTCTAGAGCATATCCCAGATGATGAAATATTTATAATTCATGGTATGAAATTACTAAAACCTGGGGGATATTTTGTTGCTATTGTTCCTGCAATGAAAAGTCTTCATTCTAATTTTGATAAGAAAATAGGTCACTTTAGAAGATATAATAAAACAGATATTAAAAGAATAGAAATGATATTATTAAGTTCAAAGATTAATTTTCAAAAATTAAAATCGTCTTATTTCAATCCTGTAGGAGCAGTTGGGTGGTTTACGAAAATGAAACTACTTAGAATTGAAAAGATAAACAAGAGTGATGCGATGACAATGAATGCACTCATTCCATTTATATCAATTCTAGATTATTTGCCGTTACCTTTCGGTCAAAGCATGTTAATTGTATTACAAAAAATATGAAATTGAGAAATTACGAATTAGAAAATTACAGATTTTTTATTGAAATACACAACAGAATATGATAATTTTAATATTATTTGAGATAATATTTTTCACATTAATTAGTATGTTCGGCAAGAGTCTACTAAAAAGAATTACAAAAGAAGATGAATCAAAAGATAATATATTTAGATATTTTTGGTTCGGGCTCTCAATACTCATACTTTTTTCAGAATTAATTTCTCTTTTCTTCCCATTAAATCAAATTGTATTTATATCTTTCTTTATAATAGTATTTATTATAGGGATTTTTGAATTCAATATTAATACTCTAAAAATAATTAATCCACTATATATAATTCCTATAATTTTTGTATTTCTATCACATAGTTGGATCAATCAACCCATTCAACTTTTAGATACATTAGGTTATCATTTGAATATGGTAAAATGGAATCATGATTTCGGAGTAGTAACAGGATTAGTTAATTTACAAGATAGGTTTGGATTTAATAGTTCTTTTTGGGTTTTCTCAGCATTATTTGATAACTTATACTTTCATAACAAAACAACTTATGTTTTAAATATATCGCTAATTACAGTTGTTAGCTTTCAACTTACACTCATAATAGTTGAAAAATCTAAGAGTTTATTGAAATTTTATTCTTCGATATTATTAATATTTATTTATACCAAAATTGATTCTATAGAGCTTAACTCTCTCTCTTCTGATTTACCTATGCAAATTCTTATAATTGTAGTTTGCTTGGAAATAATTAGAAATACAAAAAATTCTATCCATATTGCTCTTATAATTAGTTCTACCGTTCTAACAATTAAGTTATCAGGAATTACTTTTTTTATTGTAATATCCATATATTATATTTATAAGTTTTTATTTAAAAAATTTGAGGATGAAATAAAATTATCTTACTTTTCTATTATTATATCATTTTTAATCATATTATTTTTTATAATAAGAAATATTTATATTTCTGGAACTTTGGTGTATCCATTAGCATTATTAAATCTTCATCTTCCATGGTCTCAAAATGATCAATCTATTTCTGAATTATCAAATACGATTACAGCTTGGGCAAGATTACCAGGAAAATATCATATGACTTCTCTAAAAATGAATTTCTTTGAATGGTTTGTCCCTTGGCTCAACAGAAATATTGGCTCATATGAAATAACAATCTCTGGTATAAGTATTTTATTAATTATCTTAAATTTTAAAAAGATTATAACTTTTAAAAAAGAAAATACATTAATAATTATTTCTGCAATTTTTTCTATTTTTTTGACCATTCTTAAAGCACCTGATTTGAGATTTTCGAGTATATTTTTTTGGTTATTTTTTATTTCAACTCTAAGTGTAATAAAGGATAAATTTATTTTATCAAAATCAAATATAATATTTTTATTTATAATTATTCTAATATTTTCTAAATTTGATATAGTTTTGAAAAATACTTTAACAAGATACCAATCTATTTATTTTGAATTCTTTAAAATTTCAGAAGTTGGCTCCTTGGCAGTGGACGAATTTATAATTCCATTAAATCAAAAAATTTATAAACCTAGAGGAAATGATTGTGGAAATTCTAATCTGCCTTGTACTTCCATTCCACCCAATAGAATCAATTTAATAAATGTAGAAAAACTTAGTGATGGATTTTTACCTTGATGATTTTAAATATAATTATATATATAAAAATAATAATTTTACTTCCCCAGCAATTATAAAAAACTAACAATACAAAATATGAATAAGTACATAAGATGATATGGTTTAATTCTCTAAGTAAAAATAATATTTTCAATTTTATTCTTAAATTTATATATTATTTAATTATTATTATGGGAATAATAGTTATAACAGATATATTATTGAGAAAGGATATTTTATTTTATGATGAGGTTGGTTACTTAAAGAAAGGAAAAAATGTATTTAACTCTTTAATTTTAGATGGAATTGTATATCATTTATATTATAATTTTATTTATAATATTTTTATTAACTCTGTTTTAACATATAAATCTAATCAAATTATCTTAGTTTTATTTATATATGTTTCTCTTCTTAAAATATCTTTTAATAATGATATTTATAAAAATCTACTATTAGGACTATTAGTTACCAATTTTATATTATTAAGCAACATTCTTGAAATTTGGCCTTTTATAACATTATTTACCTGCAGTTGGGGAGTTTTATTTTTTTATTTCAGAAAAGAAAGATTTCCAAAAAATTATATAATTATATTATTAATATTTTTCCTATTATTTTATACCAGACCAGATTTTTTAATATCCTTTTTAGTTTTCTCTTTATTTTTTATCTATGAATGTCTAAAAAATTTTTCTAAGAACCATTTTATTGTAATACTAGAACTAATCATAATTTGTTTAATAATTTATTTTTTTAATCCAATCACAAATAGATCCCTTGAAGCCTTTTCACAACATTTTTCTTTTCGTGCTTTTTTAGAAAAAAAAATTACAATTAATCCGTGGACTAACTATGAATATTTTAATTTAATATTTTCAAATCCTAAATCTTTACTTGATGTTCCAATAAATAATCCGGAAGCATTTTTTGGTCATATTCTCAAAAATTTATTGGATATTCCAAAATTAACTTATCAGTTATTGGGTGGTGATAGTTTTATAGAATTTATTTTAATAATAGTTTATTTAATAATTTTTAAAATTTCACAACTAAATAATTATATTAAAAAAGAAAAAGTCTTATTTATTTATACGATTTCTTTTGTTAGCTCTCAAATATTCTCTTTATTCGTTATTTATCCTAGGGAACATTATTTATTACAATTATTAATTCCGGGTATAATTATATTATTTCATATTATATCAAAAATATATATCTCTAAAAAAATAATTTCATTACTTATTATTATAAATATATTTATTTTCACTAATTTTATATATTTTAAATTACCAGTAATTCCTAATATCATAAATGAAAATTGTTCAAATACAAAAATAATATCATTTCTAAATAAAATTGGGAAAAGTCCAATTTCGATACTCTCAGTTAGGGGAAACATCTGTGATATGACTGAAAATGAAAATTGTAATCATATTTACGAGTGGGAAAAGGAAAGTAACTGGATCAATTTTCAAAAGAAAAAAAATATTAACTATGTTATTATGGAAGAAGAATTACTTAATGATCCAAGATTTAAAGAAGATTTGGAATTTCAAAAATTTTTTAATATAAATAAAAACACTGTGAAAATTTGTGAAGGTGTAAATTTAATATTTATTCAGTAAGTTTATCTGAATAGTTTTAAGTGATTAAAATTTAGGTAATTCAGTAAATCAATTATTTTTTAATATAAATAAATATTATATTAATTTAAAAATAATAAATTAATATAAAATTAAAGATAAGATTAGTAAAATGAATAAAAATTCTAAAATTTACATCTCGGGTCACAAAGGTATGGTAGGTTCTGCCTTGTTACAAAAATTAAATATATTAGGATACTCTAATATACTAGTAAAATCAAGAACTGAGCTTGACCTTCGCGATCAAAGCCAGGTTAAAAAAATATTTGAATTAGAAAAACCCGAATATGTTTTCATAATTGCTGCAAAAGTTGGTGGAATATCGGCAAATATGAAATATCCCGCAGAGTATTTGTATGACAATTTGATGATTCAAAATAATTTAATACATTTTTCATATATATATGATGTTAAAAAAATTATTTTTTTAGGAAGTTCCTGTATCTATCCAAAAGACTCACCCCAGCCAATGAAGGAAGAATATTTATTAACAGGACCACTAGAGCCAACCAATGAGGGGTATGCAATAGCTAAAATAAGTGGATTGAAACTTTTAGAATTCTATCATAAACAATATGGTACTTCTTATCTCTCTTTAATGCCATCTAATTTATACGGACCCGGTGATAGTTTTGACCCCAGTCATTCCCATGTCTTATCAGCTACTGTTAAAAAATTTGTAGATGCTATTATGGAAAATAAAGAAGAAGTTTTGATGTGGGGAAGTGGAATAGCCCGCAGAGAATTTTTAAATGTAAATGATTTAGTAGATATAATGTTTAATTTATTGGATAAAAATATAACAATTGAAAATTTTATAAATGTGGGTCCCGGAGAAGATATTTCAATAAAAGAACTTGCAGAATTGGTTGCTAGTTTAACAGGATATAAAGGAAAGATTCTATGGGATACAACCAAGCCAAATGGTATGTTAAAAAAATGCATGGAAGTAAGTAAAATGAAATCTCTTGGCTTAATTCCAAAAATTAGTCTGGAAGATGGTATCAAACAAATGATAGTTGACTATAAGAATATTGTATTAAAAAATAATCTATCTCCGGAAAAATAATGATTCCTTTAATGAAATTTACATTTATGAATGAAGTAGAAACCAGAAAAGCTCTCTCTGATTTTATACTCCAGGCACCTCGATTAAGTATGGATATTAATTGTAATGAGTTTGAAAAAAAATTCTCAGAAGTTCAGGAAAGAAAAGATGCAATTCTTTTTAATAGTGGTGGAAGTGGTAATCTCGCTATGCTCCAAGCACTCAAGAATATGGATATGCTAAAAGATGGAGATAGAATAGGATTCTCCGCATTAACATGGTCAACCAATACAATGCCTATCATACAATTAGGAATGGAACCTATTGCTATTGATTGTAATATTAATACTCTAAATGTAATGCTGACTGATTTAAAACAAATCCACGAAAAGTATAATTTAAAAGCATTTTTTATCACAAATGTACTTGGATTCGCAGGCGATTTAGACAGGATCAAAGATTATTGTGATACTAAGAAGATAATTTTAATTGAAGATAATTGTGAAGCACTCGGAACTGAACTACCTTCTGGAAAAACAGGTAATTTTGGTATTATGGCGAGCTTTTCTTTTTTTGTAGCACATCATATGTCTACAATTGAAGGGGGAATGGTGGTAACTGATAATCCCGATCTTGCTGAAATGCTTAGAATTGTTAGGGCAAATGGTTGGGATAGAAATTTATCTTCTGGCAGTCAAATTAAATGGAGAAAAAAACATAATATTAAATCGGAGTTCGAAGCCAAATATACATTTTATGACTTAGGGTACAATCTTAGACCCACAGAGATAACAGGATTTTTAGGTTTGTATCAGCTCAAATATCTTAAAGAAAATATTAATATTAGAGAGAAAAATTACTTTCGATTGGAAAAAATTGTAAAAGAAAATCCTGACCTTGTAGTACTAAATCATTCTCATATTAAAAAACTTAGTAATTTTGCTTTTCCAGTAGTTTGTAAGACAGTCGAGTTACGAAATAAGTATATTAATCAATTCTCAGGAGCTGGAGTTGAAATTAGACCCATGATTGCAGGCAATATGCAAAAGCAACCTTTTTATAAAAAGTACACCAAAGTGATAGATGAACTTCCCGGAGTTGATTTTCTTCATAATAATGGTTTCTATTGTGGAAATTATCCAGAACTTTCGGAAATAGATTTAGAAAGCCTTAGTAGTTGTTTAAAGAATTATTAAAATGAAAATTAGTTTAGTTTTTCTAACCTTAAATGAAATAGTTGGGTTAAAAACATTGTTTGATAAGATTCCATTTAATACTGTTGATGAAGTCTTCGCTGTAGATGGTGGATCTACTGATGGAACAATCGAATTTTTTAAAGAGAAAAATATTACAGTTTATTTTCAAGAAGTTAGGGGAAGAGGTGAGGCTTTTCGTGTTGCTTTTAAAAAAGCAACAGGGGATGCTCTGATTCTTTATAGTCCGGATGGAAATGAAGATTCAAATGATATTCCTAAATTCAAACCTATTTTAGAAGAGGGAGCTGATATAGTAATAGCAACCCGTATGACAAAAGATGCACATAATGAAGAGGATGAACTTATTTTTAAATGGAGAAAATGGGTAAATAATGCTTTTACATTGCTTGCAAATTTAGTATGGAACAGAGGAAATTATATCACAGATACAATTAATGGTTATAGAGCAATTACAAAAAAAGCATGGGATATACTATCTCTAGATGGTCCTGGTTATACAATTGAATACCAAGGATCAATTAGAGCATTCAAGAAAGGCTTAATTATAAAAGAATTTCCAACTTATGAATCAATTCGAATTGATAATGGGTTTGGTTCTCCAAGTTTATCAACTGGATTGGCTTTTATAAAAATATTTTTTTATGAATTAAAAATTGGAAATAATTGGAAACCGTTAGGTGAATCAGAATCCGAAGTAAAAAAGAAGAGTCTATTTCGGTCATTTTGGAATGGATGAATTAGATTTTAATTATTTTAAAGTAATTGAGATACAAAATTATGGTCCGATTGTATCTTGTAGTTCTGCTGTTGTTATAATCCCTGAATTAAAAATTAATAATATTCAAAAATTTGGTTTGATAAAAATATTTAGAAAGCCTATAAATATCAATGCTTGGGAGTTTCCCGGGGGAGGGGTAGAGAAAGATGAAACTCCTGAACAGGCTGGAAATCGAGAATTAATGGAAGAAACTGGAACTACAGGGATTCCAAAAATAATAGGCAAATTCTATACCGCTCCAGGAAAAATGAATTTTTTACATTTTGTAGTAAAAATATCCATTTTAGAAAATGATCATAAATATCAATTATCTAAAGAAGAGATGATTTCTGATTATAAATTTTTTACTAAGAATGAAATACTAGAAATGATAAGCACAGAGCAGATATATTCTTGTGCTACATTATCTGCTTTGATGTTTTTATGATTTATAATAATAAATTTATATATTTTAAATTTTCTTTATTTATTATATTAATATCATTTTGTTATTTATTAAATAAATCTTTTCCATTTTATTTTTTATGGGATATGGAACATACTGTAACATTAGATATTATTTCCATATTCTCTAATACTATTCCAACTCACATAAATCATCCCGGACTAGGTACATATCTTATTTTAAGTTGGTGGGATTTCTTATTATTTAAATTAAATATTATATCTGGAATTTCTATTTCTGATATAAAAAGTTCTATTAGTCCAATATTTTTAATTTATGAGATTACTAATAGTAACAGAGCATTTCATATTTTTCTTATTCCTATTATCACATTCTTATTATCAAATGCAATTTTAAATTTTGGCACAAATAAAGGTAAAATAGCTTACTTATTTACTTTCGGATCAATAGGATCTGGATTTGGATTGTTATATCATTCCGTAACAATTAGATCTGAAATATATAGTATCTTATTTTTTTGTATATCTTTTCTTCTGATAAGTAATCATTCAAATATAAGATCACAAAAATTAAAAATTATAAATATAGTTTTCGTTGGTATATTTTCTGGATTAGTTATATATTCAAAACTTCAGGGTATTTTTTATTATTTATTCCTCATTACTTTATCTGTATTTTATTGTAGATTAAATTCAGAATTATCAAATGATAAAAAAAATAGTATAATTCACTCTTTATTTAATTTATTTTCTTTTATAATTATAGGTTATATAAGTTATAAATTTCCAATTCAAGGTGGGTATGCAGTTTTTGCTGAAGATAAAGATTTTACATATAACACATTCTATTATTTATTTTTAATTATATTTAGTATTCCACTTTTAATTATTATTTTATCTCTTTATTATAATCAAATCTCAATCTCTAAAATAATGGAAATAAGTAATATATTAAATTATTTATTAACTGGTTTTTTAATTTCAACTTTTTCTCCTTTTACGTTATATTTAAAAAATTCTGTATCATTAAAATATTCCCTTTGGAATTTTAAAATATTATTCATTCGGAAAACTTATAATGATATAAATATAACTAATTCAATTAAGTCGTTTTTATCTTTAAATAATCTTTTTTTAGAGGAATATAAAATTTATTTCTTCGTAATTATAATTTTATTTTTAGGAACTCTTTATTTTAATAGAAAAAATATAAGTAATATTTTAATCATATTTTCAATATTCATAATTACATTATTAAATTCCAGCATTGCTCCTAGATATA
>CANGZW010000118.1 GCA_947458405.1 Leptospiraceae bacterium | reverse complement strand
TTCATCAGATATATTCCTCTGGTATTCAGACACCAAGCAGTGGGTTTGGGAGATAGGCTTAAATGATAAGTACCCCTGTCACTTTACAGTAATTAGGAAGCGTCCCCGCCAAGTAATTACATTTTTTTTGCAAATCACATGATAACTTTTTACAATAATAAAATTTTTTTGAAAATAAAACTAAATTTATTTATTGACTAGTTTCAAATAGATAATATGTATGTTTTATGACCATTAAACAATACAATCTTCTTCTTCTCTTATCGCTTACATAGCTGAGGGAGGATTGTTTTTTCGTCATACAAAAAAGCCTGCTCTCTCCAGAGGGTGGGCTTTTTTGTTTTTATGCCCCTTTTTGGAAGAGCAAATTAGGGGGAGATATGAAAACAAATCGTAAACCAATATTTTTTGATGTAACTTTAAGAGATGGAAATCAAGCCTTACGAAAACCATGGAATACTGAAGAAAAGAAAATGGTTTTTCAGAAGTTAATAGAATTAAACGTGCATGGTGCAGAATTAGGATTTGCATCTGCAAGTAGTACTGATTATGAGGCTTGTAATACACTTTCAAAGATAGCTCCAGAGTCAATGGTAGTGAGTTCTCTTTCAAGAGCGGTGGAAAGAGAAATTGATTTATCATATCAAGCTATTAAATCTGCATTTAAACCCAGAGTTCATATAGTTTTTCCTGTTAGTAAAACAGCTATTGAAAAAGTATTACGAATAGACTATACAACTGCGAAAGAAAAGGCTCTAAATGCTATTCGTTTTGCAAGAAAAATAATTAGCAACAAAACCGAAATACAGTTTTCAGGGGAGCATTTTGGAGACAGTGAAGATAATTTAGATTTTGTTATAGATTTATTTTCATCAGCTATTAAAGAAGGTGTAAATGTAATAAATTTACCAAATACAGTAGAAAGAACAAGACCATTTCATTTTACTTCTATGGTTGAAAAGGTGATAAAAGAATTATCAACTGAGGCTATATTTAGTGTCCACACTCACAATGATTTAGGTATGGCAACTGCCACTACTGTTGAAAGTTATTATGTAGGTGTTACTCAATTAGAAGTCACTTTAAATGGATTAGGAGAAAGAGCAGGTAATACAAGTCTTTATGAAGTTGCTTGTGCATTAAAAAACTGTGGTGAACAAATTGATTTAAAGATGGAAAAGTTTTTTGAAGTAGCACAGTTTGTATCAAAAATGACTTCTATTCCGATAAGTGAAAAAGCACCTATAATTGGTAAGGATATATTTTCGCATAGAAGTGGGATTCATCAAGATGGTGTTATTAAAACAAAAAAAGACTTAAAAAATATTTATGGAGCATTCTCCCCTGAATTGGTTGGTCATGGGAGAGGACATTCTATTTTTTTTACTAGCCAATCAGGTAGCTCTGTTATTGTAGATATTTTAAATCAAAAAAATATACGAATGTCTAGTGAAGATCTTAATTCATTTCAATTGTATTTAAAAAGGAAATCTGACGAACAAAACAAATCATTTGGCGAAGATGAGATAATTAATATTTATAATGAGTATCTAGTTTCTTAATTTTAGAGATCTTTAATAATCAAATTGAATATAATAAAGATATTAGTAAATTCTAATGAATTAACAAAAATAAGTGTTTGGGATAACCTTCCCCATTTACTTGGGATGTATTGGCTCGCGATTTTAGTTCTTTTTTTTTTTAGATTGAATCAATTATTATATATTATACCCTGTATGGTATAATAAGGCTTGCTATTATTTTAACTCTAAAATTAAATGGTATTTGAAGATTTCATATGAAAAATATATTAGAGAAGATCTCATATTCCCATTTAATTATATTAGCTATTCTATTAGGATTAGCTCCATTTTTTCCCATCCCACATAGTATAGAAAAAATAAATATGTTAATAAATGGAAATTTAGAAAAGATGATTGATATATTTGATTTAATTTTCCATATTTCACCACTTTTTATTATAATAATAAAACTGATATTAAGTAAAATTATAAAATGAATGTAAACTTATAAACGAGGATAATTAAATGGAATTATTGTTATTGAATCAGAGTAATTATATTCGAATTGGTATATTTCTATTATTATTAATACTATTAATTATATGGGAAATTATAAAACCAGATCATAAATTATCTGTTTCTAGAAAGGAAAGATGGATATCAAATTTGATGGTAGTTTTTTTAAATAATATTATATTGAGAATAATATTTCCATATTCAGCTATATTATTTTCGGATATAGTAATAGAAAATAAGTGGGGATTACTTCAAATTTATAATATAAATGGATATATCTCTATAATTTTAGGTATTTTAGTATTAGATTTTATTATATATTTACAACATGTAGTCTTTCACTCAATACCACTACTTTGGAAATTACATAGAATGCACCATGCAGATTTAGAGTTAGATGTTACAAGTGGGACAAGATTTCATCCTATAGAAATTATAATATCTATGGGAATTAAATTTGGTGCTATTCTCTTATTCGGTATTAATCCAATCACTGTGCTACTATTTGAAATAATCTTAAATGGTATGGCTATGTTTAATCATAGTAATATTTATATTAATCCAATTGTAAATAAATATTTAAAATACCTTTTCGTTACTCCTTCTATGCACAGAATTCATCATTCTATAAAAATTTCTGAACATAATACAAACTATGGATTTAATCTATCCTTGTGGGATAGATTAATGGGAACCTATAATGAAAGTTTCAAAAATAAATTAATATTAGGATTACCAAATTTTAGAGATCTTAAATATTCAAAATTACACTTTATGCTGATAATTCCTTTCATAGAAGAGACAGAGTGAATTTTTATAATTTCATTCCACCAGAGGCTTCTATTCTTTGTCCATTAATCCACTTGGAATCATCTGAACACAGAAATGGTATAATTTTTCCAATATCATCAGATTCACCAAATCTTCCAAGAGCAGTTAATTGAGCTAAAAATCCTTTCATTTGGGGGTTATTTCTAATGGATGCATTGTTAAATTCAGTTTCAACTCGTACTGGTGTTAATACATTTACTGTAATACCTCTTGAACCCAAATCTTTTGCTAAATGAATAGCTGAACTTTTACCTAAGCCATGACTTCCAGCAGTTATTAGTGCGATTTTACTATTCAAATTATTTCTCCTTGTAATTCTAAAATATTCATTAATAACTTATAAATTAATAATGAATATTTTAAAGTTAACTTTATAGATTACTAAAATAGTAAATACAAGATAAAAGTATGATTGAACTTAAAATAGCAAGGGTAATCTTAATCCAACTATAAGGTCTTTCTCCAGATACTTCACCATTTCTTGCATTTACTACTATTCTATAAATTTTTTCCTTATACTTAAAACAAGATATCCAAATAGGCAATAGAATGTGTTTAAATTTTGTATCTTTATAATTTGTATTCTTTGAATGTAACCTTTGTGTATCTCCACCGATATCTGCATGAATAGAGTTAATAATTTCATTATTCATTTTTTCTTTAGCAAATTCAAATCCAGCTTTTAAATCGATTTTATATCTCTCTGTAATAAACCCACTTAAGAATTCAGGAGAGTAGGGTAATAGTTCACTTAAATCCCATGGTTCTAAATTGTCGATTATTGAATGCGGCAAAGAGTCTGAAGCACACACTATAATATCATCAAAAATAACATTCACATTTCCTGAAACGTTATACCATCGAGTATGTTGTACAGACCTTGTCTGGGTTCTACCGCTAGAATCTATGTATGATTCTGTAGTATAATAAAATTCCCCTCTTTCACCCTTATAATTTGTAATTGTATTTGAATCAAATGTCCAAAATGGTAAATAAACTCCATCCATACCATCAGTTTGTGCTCTTTTTATTAAATCATTTGGTGCAAACCATCTTGAATTAAGCCATTTTAAAAAAGACTTTTGTGCTTCCCCTTTTTCAATTTTAAATGGCAAAAGACTCTCCGGAGCGATTCTATCGAATGATTCTTTGATATCTAAAACTATTGCCGATCCACAAAAAGGACATCTCGTAGATTGTTCTTTAATAAGAGAAATTGCTCCACAGCCTGAGCATTGAACTTCTTTTGAATCACTAATTAATGAGTTAGATTTTATGGATTTTTTATTATTAATAGCTTCTTCAAAATCATATTCTAGAATTTCTAAAGAATTTGTATTACCTTGAATGTTCTGTTGATGATTACAGTAATCACACTTGATTACTGTGCTTCCGGGAACATACATTAATTTTGCACCACACTGAGAGCAAGGGAATTCACTTTGAAGGTTTATCTCCAAATTATTCATCTTCTAATCCAATTCTCCAAAGTGCAGTACCCAATAGATTGTACTTTTCAGCAAGTTTAGTAAGACCATTTCTTAGGTCAATATCAGCATAAAATATGAAACTTTCCTTTCCGTTTTCTTTTTTGGAAATTTTTGTACATCCCAATGGCTCTTTTGAATGAGGAAATTGATTTTTAAGTAATTGAGCTTCTCTTGAGCTTACCACTCTTGGAGATTTCAATGCACCTGACCATTCATAACCGTAGGATGGAATTCCAAGCCATATTTCCTCTGCTTTAAAATATTTTTTGACTTCAATGATATTATTTTCAGCCCAAGTTTCACCTGTGACACAACCTTGTTCTGTTTTTGTATTATGATAATCGTATGCCATTAGTACTACAGAGTCCACTGAAGAAGTTAAAATGGATGGATTATGAAATCCTTTATTTGGATCATTGAATTCTAATGGTGGAAATAATGAAATAGAAAGATGAATATTATTAGAGTTCAGTTTTTCTTTTAATTCTTTCAGAAAAGAAGCGTAGGGTCTGGCATAATCTTCCGGGAGACCTTCAAAATCTAAATGAACACCTTGAAAATTATAGGCTTTTAAAAATTTAAGAATATTTTCAATGGATTTTACTCTTGCTCCTTCAGAAGATAAAATTGTAATACCTTCTTTTACAGAAGAAATCCCTACCATAGGATAAATTATTACTTTTTCAGTATTTAAACCTGATTTAATCAATTTATTCATAAATTCATTTTCAAATCTAAGTTGTCCTGTACCTCTTAATAATAATCCAGTGATACAAAGTATATCAAAATCTTTTTGGAGCCGATTTATATATTGATTTGGAAATTTCTCAAAAGAATTAGAGTAAACATAGCCCCATTTTTTAAAACTCTTCGCTGTAGAAGTAGGAATTTCCTCACTAAAAATTGGGTTTTGAACAGAAATAGAAACATAAATAAATATTGTATAAAGAACTATAATTTTGATGGTTAGTTTATAACTTAAATTTAAATTTGATAAATATTTATTAAAACTAAATAAATTAATTTGAAATAAGGATAAAATTATATGGTTCATAATTCTTAATTATATTCATTGTATATACTACTGGTCAATAAGAAAAAATCTTAATTAGTTTTCTTAAATCTTAAATTATCCGATAATTTTTATAGATTCTATGAGACTGTTTCTAGTATTAATATATTTTTTAAATATACAAATTTATTCACAGGAATTTAATCCATGGAATTTGGATATAACGAAACGTGTAATACATAGAAAGGATGTTAGCCATATTGTTATGGATACAAGAGTGGATCATTTTCGTGTAATACTAATTTTAGGAGATAGATTCCCTTATAATTTCAAATCCAGACAATTTGGTCTATACATAAAGACTATTAACGAAGTAGAAGCAATGCAAATTATGAATCAATTTGACAGGCAACTAGAAACAGGAAGAGAAATTTATTTAAAATTGAACGGGTCTAGAATTTTAGAATGGAGTTTTAATTAGGAACTAGTTGACTTTCCCCATGAATTCATTTTTCTGTAAGAACTAAGGGAAATGTTCACTCCAGATAGAATAAAAATCAAAGGGAAAATTGCTCTATCGCCAATGGCGGGAGTATCGGATAGCCCCACGCGTCAAATTACACGAAAAATGGGGTCTGCCTTCTCATTCACTGAATTTGTATCAACGGATGGTATCAAAAAAGGAATTCAGAAAACCATTGATCTTTTTAAATTTCAAGAAATGGAGAGACCCATCCATTTCCAAATTTTTGGGAATAAAAAAAATATCATTACCGATGCCTGTAAAATCATAGAAGAGCTCAATCCTGACGTGATAGACTTAAATATGGGCTGCTCTGTCTCAAAAGTTGCTCATAAGGGAAGTGGAGCGGGTCTACTTAGGGATCCCATTTATGCGGGGGAGATTATTAATTCCATGGCAAAAAATGTAAATATTCCTATAACTGCAAAAATTCGGATTGGATGGGATCATAAATCTCTAAATTATAAAGAGGTTGTCCATATTCTTCAAGAATCGGGAATAAGTATGCTTTCTGTTCACGGAAGAACGAAAATGATGGGGTATTCTGGTAGAGCTGATTGGAATATAATAGGTGAAATAAAGTCATTTGCGAAAGTTCCCGTTTGGGGAAATGGAGATATAACTAGCTATAGAGAAGCTAATCAGAAAATTATAGAAACTGGAGTCGATGGAGTTTTGGTCGGAAGGGGTGCAATTGGAAACCCATGGATCTTTTCTGGGCTGGATAAAGAAACATTGGATTTTAATATTATTCGAGAAAAAATTGTAGAGCATTTAAAATTAATGCAGGATTTTTACAGTGAAGAAAATGGATTAATACTCTTTCGTAAACATTTTGTGAGATATTTACACGGAGTCAGGGGAACCTTGCCTTTAAAAGAGCGTTTATTAACAGAGACAAACTCTGAAAAATTTATGGAGATATTAATGTCGTACATTCCAGATTTATCCTATGAGAAATTCGAACTAAACGAAAAGCTAAGTTGTAACACGTTTTCTCAAGAGGAAGCTATTTTAAGCTAATATAATGAAAGACTTAAATGGTAAAATTGTAGTAATCATAGGCGCTTCTCAAGGAATTGGGAGGGCTGTTGCATTGAGGATGGCTAAAGAGGGTTGTACTCTATGTCTAATCGCAAGGAATACCGTTTTTTTAAATCAAGTGATGGAAGATACCCGTTTGGGTTCAGATAAGATTTTTTCATATCCGATGGATGCTAGTGACTTTGCAATACTAGGGGGAACCTTAAAATCTATTGAGTCAAAATTTGGCGCGATAGATATATTAATAAACACAGCAGGTCTCGGAACATTTAAGAGATTTACAGAGACTAATTATAGTGAAGTCATACAACCTATGTTACTTCCCTATGCATCTGCAATGATAGCCTGTCATGCAGTAATTCCCGGTATGATGTCTAGAAAGATGGGTCACATAATTAATATGACAAGTCCTGCAGGTTATATACCTATGCCATATATGGTTCCATATACTTCTTCTAGATTCGCTATGGTAGGACTCTCCCTTTCTTTGTATGAAGAAATGTTGGGGACGGGTGTAGGAGTTACATTAATTTGCCCCGGGATTGTAAATACAGGCTATTTTGAAAGAAACAATGCATCCTTGTCCTGGTTTCCTCGTATTACAAAATATCTACCAAAATCAGAACCTGAAGAAATCGCTCAGGTTGTTGTAACAGCAATTCTTAAGGAAAAAAAGGAAGTTATTTTTCCTTTTAGTCTCAGACTTTTTGTTAGACTCGTTCAAACATTCCCGGAAGTTTCGATAAAATTCCTTAAATTGCTTGGACTTTGGACCCCTGCCAATCTAGAGAAAGGGGAGTAGTTTTTTCTATTGAGAGTTTTCTTCTAAGCCGCGAGTGGTGAGTATAAAATCCTGCATTTTTCTTTTTTTCTTCTTTTTGTTTTTCAGTTGACCAATGTAATACATCTTTACAGTGATCCGAACAACAGTTTTGAAATTTTAATCCACACTCTTCACATTGGATAAAAAGAATGTGGCAGGCATCATTGGCACAATTTAATTGTCTATCACTTGTATTACTACAGATATGACATTTACTAATTATTTCACCAGAAATTCTTTCGCCTAATCTTTCATCAAAAACAAAATTTTTTCCATGAAATTTGTTTTCTAAACCTTCTTCGGAAACTTCTCTTTTATAAGAAATAATACCGCCATACAATTGATTTACATCCTTAAATCCTTTGTGTTTTAGATAGGCACTAGCTTTTTCACATCGAATTCCACCTGTGCAATACAAGAGAATTTTTTTATCTTCTTTCCCTTTTAGGATTTCTAATACCATAGGAAGTTCTTCTCTAAAAGTATCTGCATCGGGAAGAATTGCTCCTTCAAAATGACCTACTTCACTTTCATATTGATTTCTCATGTCTATTGTCAGTGTGTCAGGTAGATTGAGATACATATTAAATTCTTTAGCAGACAAATGATTACCAACATTTGTTGTATCAAAGGAATCATCTGGAAGACCATCCGCAACTATTTTAGGTCTTACTTTTAGAATTAGTTTTAAGAAAGATTTTCCATCATCTTCAACAGCTATTTTAAATGGAACTTCACTAAATTCTTTTCTGGAGTACAACTTTTCTTTAAAAGTATCAAAATTAAACTCAGGAATACTCAGTTGAGCATTGATCCCTTCTTTTGCAAGGTAGATTCTTCCTAGAACTCCTAAATTAGACCATTCACTATAAAGATTATTTCTCATTTCAGTAGGATAAGATATATTCACATATCTATAAAATGAAAACGTTATGCGTTTAAAATCTTCAGAGAAGAGCTTATTTTTGAGCTCTTCTCTATTATAAATATTGTGTAAAATAATTTTTTGCTCTGTCATTTTCCTAAAACTTCAGTTAGTTTATCTTTTATGCTAAATGGGAGCCGAGGTCCTACTACTTGTATCACTTGACTAGCCATATAATTACCCCATTTGCAAGAATCTTCAATAGAAAATCCATGTGTTATACCGTATAACACACCAGAGGCAAATGCATCTCCTGCACCATTTGAATCTATTGCTTTCACAGGATATCCGGGAATATGTTTCTCGACACCTTCATTAGAAATCATAGCACCATGATGACCCCAAGTCATAAATACCAATCCACAATATTCAGCCAAAGCCTGTATTGCATCTTCTGGAGAATCGGTCTGTGTGAGTGCCATTGCTTCTTCATGATTACAAAAAGCTATATCTACATATTCTTTGGTTAGGCGTCTAAAATCATCTCTCGAGCGGTTTACACAAAAAGGATCACTATAGGTAAATGCTATTTTCTTTCCCAAACGCTTAGCTTCTTGCATTGTATACATACATGCTTCTTTTGTATTTTCTTTATCCCAGAGGTAACCTTCCACATAAGCAATATCGGAGTCTGCAATTATATTTGAATTAATATCATTTTTACTCAGTTCGGATGAAATACCTAAATTAGTCAGCATAGTTCTTTCACCGTCAGGAGTTGTCATCACCAGACAGGTTCCACTAAATCCCTCTCCGGGAGGAACATTAAATTCTATTCCTGATTTTTCCATATCAGCTTTGTAAAATTCTCCATTTGAATCAGAAGCTACTTTCCCAGTATAGTAACCGGTTCCTCCTGAGTTGGCTAATCCTATCAATGTATTGGCGGCACTTCCTCCAGATCGTTTGTCTGGCACTTTATCGGATATACTCTTGAAAAGTTGGTTTTGTATGTAAGAGTCCACTAAAGTCATAACACCTTTACGAATCTTATTTTCTTTTAAAAAATTATCATCTACACGAACTACTATATCCACAAGTGCATTACCTACACCGAATACATTGTATTTTGCCATTTTATACCCCTTGGTTTTCTATCCTCTAATAACCATTTGAAAAAATCAAATAGGATTTTTATATAAGATTGTTTAAATAAAACTTTATAGGTTCAAGAAGGAATTACCGCTTAAAAATATCAAAATAATTTCGAATAAAAATACTATTCAAATATTTACATAAGTTTAAGATATTTTTATCTGCAATATGTTAAATACTTAGACTCTTTAGAAAAATTTACTTTAACTAGCATTTGTCCATATCTGGAACAATGACATTTCTTAGGTATTCAGCACTCTCTTCAGGAATAGAGGAATTGATATACATCCCACTTCCTAATTCAAATCCAGCACTTTTATTGATTCGAGGTATTACAGACAGATACCAGTGAAAATATCTTGACTCTTTATCTGCTAGGGGAGCAGTTCTAATTGTATAATTATAGTCAGGATCTCCCATACCATGGTATAATTTAAGTAATACAAATTTTAAAATAGAGGAGAGATCTACCATTTCTTCTTCTGAAATATTGTCATAAGAGGAACAGTGCATTCTGGGAAATATCCAAATATGAAAGGGAGTAAGTGCGGCATAAGGAATAAAGGCTAGAAAACTTGAATTCTCAGCAACAATTCTTGACTGAGTTGCAATTTCATCTAAGAGTGTCCTACAAATAATACAGTCTCCGTGATCATCAAAATAGCGAATTGCTTCTTGTATCCTATCTCTAAATTGGAATGGTACTACAGGAGTAGCGGCAATTTGAGAATGTGTATGCTCTAGAGAAGAACCTGCTGTTTCGCCATAGTTTTTAAATATAACAATTGCCTCGAAACGGTGATCATTTCTAATTTGAGTGTATCTAATTTTATATGCTAGTAAAACATTATAAATTTGCTTTAAGGATAATTTTGCAAATATAGCATTATGATA
>CANGZW010000117.1 GCA_947458405.1 Leptospiraceae bacterium | reverse complement strand
TCTCGTCCATACAAAAATATATCACAGCCATCACAAAAATTAAGCTAATAATTGTTAGGGTACCTAGGGGAAGATTTTTCTTATAATGTAAGTATCCCATTATGATAGCTGCAAGCATAAGGGCAAAAGTTGGAGGAACAGATTCAGGAAAATTACTCCTCATTGTTTTTGGAGTACCTTTTTTTACTAATTCTCCGGAGTCATGTCCTTCTTTTATTTCCTTGGTAGAAATAATAGCTTGTTTATCTTTATTTAATTGGGTTTGTATATCAGTTTTTGGAGGAGCTGTATATAGTCCTGCTATCACAAGAACAAAAACACCCATTGCAAGTGATACAAGGAAAAAAATTATTGCATGAAACAGAGATCTAGCTCTCTTTCCAATGACTAATTCCGCTACCTGTCCTATACTCTTGCCTCCATTTCGGATACTAATTACCAAAGAGCCAAAATCATGAACGCATCCAACAAATATACCACCCAATACAATCCAGATCATTGCTGGAAGCCAACCCCAGATCACAGCTACTGCTGGTCCCAGTATAGGAGCCAATCCTGCAATAGAAGCATAATGATGTCCGAAGAGAACAGAGGGTTTGGTAGGAATGTAATCCACTCCATCTCTATATATGTGGGCGGGGGTTAAAACATCTCTTGAAGCTAATCGAAAGATTTTCTCAGCTAAAAATTTTGAATAAAATCTATATCCTAAAAAATAAAAAATAAAAGCTATCGTAACGGCTAAAATTGGACTCATAGTTGCAAATTTCTAAAAATCTGTTAATTTGGAAAGAATTCTTTCTTATTTGACTTTCGGACATTCTTTGAAATTTTGAATTTATGAAAGTTTCCATTTTAGGTGCCGGTGGATTGACCGGAAAAGAGATAATTGGTTTTTTGGCTAACCATCCACATTTTGATTTAGTTCACGTAACTAGTGATAAATTTGCCGGAAAAAATTTAGAATCTATATTTCCAAATATTCCCACTAAGTTTAGTAAATTAATTTTTAATAAACACAGTGATCCGATTCCACAGAATAGTCTTGTTGTATTGGCAGTACCAGATGAAGTATCACTAAAGGTAACACCTGAGCTATTAAAAAAAGGATATAAGGTCATAGATATATCAGGTGTGTATCGTATTCATTCTAAAGAAGAGTTTGAAAACTATTACAATCTAAAGCATGATTCATTTTCACTCATGGAGAATGTAGTCTATGGTCTTCCGGAAATGAATAGATCTAAAATTAAAAATTCAAATTTTGTATCAAATCCAGGATGTTATGCCACTTCTATTATATTACCTATCTTTATGTTAGGTAATCTGAGACAAAAAATTTCTCAAAATATAATTATCAGTTCAGCTTCTGGGGTGAGTGGGGCAGGAGGTAGAAAAGAAGAAATTGCATATTCCTTTACCTCATTACACGATAATTTTAAATCATATAGAGTCTTAAATCATCAGCACACTCCTGAAATACAAGAATACTCATCATATAATATGCAGTCTAATTTACCTAAAATTATATTTACTCCTCATTTATTACCTGTATATAGAGGAATTTTATCAACAATAGTGATACAGTTTAATGAACTAATTAAATATGAAGATATTAAAAATGAATATAATAAATTCTCAAGTGAAAAATTTATTCGTTTTTATAATTCCACAGATGAAATAAATCTTCATAATATTCAAAATACAAATTTTTTGGACATTGCTTTTAAAATAGATGGTAATACTCTTGTGATAGTTTCGGCACTTGATAATTTAGTAAAAGGGGCTGGCGGTCAGGCAATTCAGAATATGAATTTAATGGCCGGTTATCTCGAATCTTTGGGATTAGAGTAGGGAAAAAAATTGAAAGATTATTCTCATATTCTGTTTTGTGGGGCTTTTGATGGGGAAACAGATTATTTAGCAAAATTGGGTCGGCTCAATATATTAAATGTGGGTGTCGGTTTTCATGAATCCATGTACAATTTACAGAACTATCTTTCAAAAAATGAAAATATACGATCCATCTTATTTGTAGGTTCGGCTGGAGCATATCCCCATAGTGGGTTGAATATAGGAGATTTTGTATTTTCCTATAAGTTTTTATATAAAGATTTGGCTGATATAAAAAAGATTGCAAAAGTTCCCAGTATTGTCACTAAACATATTCTAGCCAAAACTGATCCATATGTAATACAAATGTCAAAATCATTAGATTTTAAAGAAACAGTCTCAAATTCAATGAATTATGTAACACTAATTGATTTGTCATCTGAAGAATTGGTGGATAATTTAATAGAAGCAGGTGCAGAAAATATGGAAGCATTTTCAATTGCTTATATCGCAAATAAATTATCAATTCCGTTTACTGCATTTTATGCTATTACGAATATAGTAGGTAGCAACGGGAGTGCTGAATGGGCTTCAAATTGGAGGAAAGCATCTAATATACTACAAAAAAAAATTATACAAAATATATTTGGTTCTAAATAGAATTTAGTCCCTTCTTTTTTCTCCTTCCTTGCATACTATATGGAGATAATCACAGGCAATTCTTATTACATCTTTTAATTCATTGAATCTTAAGTTCTTACTACCTCCATAAAATAAACCAATTGTTTCCATTTCAGGATCTGTGGGTAAAAAACCATGATTGTAGTACGGAGGATTTGAAATACGAAACACTTCCTTTGAGCTTAGGGATTCTGAAAACGCCATTCCTGATGTGGAGTGTAAAAAAAGTTTAACGTTGGAATTAATTTCATATTTTATTTTTTGATGAGTTTCTGACTCAAATTCAACTAATGAACCAGGGCAATTTTCTGTAACTTTTTCAGCAATTCTTTCTAAGGAGATAGATTTAGATTTTAATTGTGATTCTTTATCTTTATTTTCTAGTAGTACAGAACTCCCTCCTAATCCTTTAAAGACCATATTCCATTTATTATTTGTAGGATCAATTATGCCTTCATCAATAAGAATTTTATTGGGGTAACACAGACTTTCTACTTTTTTAAATCCATGATCAGAAACAATTAATAGTGCTAGATCGCTCCTGGAATAAAGATTAGTTTTAGAAATTAATTTACCAATTAAAGAATCTATTTTAAGTAATTTCTCCAAAGCCTCAGGACTATTTACTCCCTTTTCATGATGTGCCGTATCTAAATCTGTACTATAAATTAATAAGATATCCGGAGATTTTAATTCCCATAATGCTATACCCGCATTTATTTTTTCTTCATCTCCGGTTATTTCTCCCACATGATTATCTATTTTTTTATAGATATATTTATAAAGTCCACGGGTGCTGAGGGCAGATAAGAGTTTTTTATCATATTCACTTTTAAATCTCCAAAATTGAGGAAGATTAAATGTAATACCAGCTCCAACTGTTACAGGCCAATAAATATTACCTGTTTTTAATCCCTGTTCTCTTGCAAAATCCATTAGAGTTTTAACTTTAATATCTTCATCATAGTAATACCAATCACCACCGATCTTTCTCATGGGATCTAAAGGATTATTGTAATAAATTCCATGCACTGAGGGAGAAACTCCAGTTAACATAGTTGTATGGGCGGGATAGGTCAATGTAGGATAGGTTGATTTTATTTTATTGGAAAAAAAAGATTTTTCTTTCAATTCTGGTAAATATTTTAACTTTTTCCAAAATTCAGAATCCTCATTTGCATAATAACCGGGAAAACCGTCTATAGATAAAATTATTAATTTTTTTTGATTTTTTTTCTCTTTGGCATCTAATGAATTATTAATGTACGAACAATTGCTACTAAAAAAAAATATTGTTATAATTAAAAAAAAATAGAAATTTTTCATTTTTCTGTTATCTTATATCCCCTAAAATATAGGGAGTTTTTGAATTTTTCCCATACTGAAAAGTAATTTTCCTTTTTATCTTTTGGGAAATTGAAAAATATTGAAGTACCTGATCTTTTCGAAAATAAATAAATTTCATATCCAATATAAGTTATTGAACTTGTATCATCTTTTAAAATATACTCTGTTTCCTTTATTATTCCATTCTCTTTTCTGGAAAATTGTATTGTATTTTTTTGATTTTCAGTCAAACCTCTTTTGAAATCCCAATATTTCTCTAAAAATTCAGTTGAAAGAATATCCAATGGATGTCTCGAAAAAGCCAATGTAATACTTGCATTATTTTTTAATTTGCTATTTTCTAGATTGTCCCATATCTGAAGAGCATTATCTAAATCTAAAATTTCTTCTTTTATTTCAATTAATTCATTAAAATTTATAACTCTCCAGTTAGATTCTAAATTAGATCCATTTTTAACTTTATAATTAGAAAATCTAGATTTGAAATAATTATTGGGTACTACACCTTTTAGGGTAAAATCATTACTACTAAAAAAAATATCATCTTCTTTTTTGCAATAATTTGGATCGAGTAAATATTCCTTAATTTTTAATCTTTCTTTATAATTTGATTCTATTTTACCGATACTTTTACTGTTATTTAAAATAATATTATCATAAATGGGTTTTTCTTCTGAAGATAAAAGTTCTAAACATACTGAAATATTTTTACGTAGTGCAAGGGCCTCAAATAATTTGCCTGATTTTTCTAATTCGTTAGCTTCAATATCATGTAAGTGTAAAAATTTATAATTAGGAAATACTGCAAAATAATCTTTGTCTATTTTAAAGTTGATTTCTCCATTCCATTTTAAATAGTATTTTCTACCATATTCATCAAATTTTCCCTGTTGATGAAATCTTGTTTTATTGTCGTCAGAAAAAATACTGGTAAAAAATACTATAAGTATTATTATAAAAATATTAATCATTCCTCAACAACATGAGATTCTTTTTGGTAATTATAACCTAATGAATTTAAAAGGATTTCTTTTACTTCTTCCCAAGAGTTTCTAGAGTTTTCGGGAACTCTCATATCTTCAGATAATATTCTTAAATATTCTTTATCAACAACTGAACCATTGTGCCATTTCCCAATCATACTTTTCATTACTTCAATCAAAGAATTAAATGAGATAACTCCAGAAGTATATAATATCAATGCAAAGCCCAAGGCACCATTGGTAGGTTCATACCAAACAAATTTTTTAATCTTATCTATATTCAAACCGGGTGGAAATGAATTACGAACATGTCCATCCATAGCAATTGGAGAGGGTCCCATTGATGTTCTGTTAATTAAAACTATATGAACAGAATTTCTTTTTCCATGAATCGCAATACATTCTTCTCCTAGACTTCTTATTCTTTTTGCATTGTCCCTATTTACAGCATCCCTACCTAAAAAATTTAAATTGTATAAATAATCCTCGAGTGCTCTACCTTCAATCTCTCCCAAAAGAATTAATTGGTATAAAGAAAAAATTAAGTAATCACTTTCTGTATTATCCCCAAGCAAAATTTCTTTTGCTTTAGTTGGTTGGTATAGTCTATCTTGAAGTAAAATTGTTAATTTGTAAGATAATTGGTCATACAAACTCTGAATAGTAGATTTAAAATATTTTTTTGCTCTATCGAAGGCCGGTCCAACACCTTCCCGAAAAAGTTTATCGGGAGAAAGTACTGTAGAAATCATTTTATCTGCAATGCCTTTAATTGTTCCCTCTAAATATTTCAAATGAAGGGATTCTGTTTCAATATTATGGTTTCGAATAGTAGCCAATAGGGTTCGTCTAAAAAAATGAGGGCTTGCAGATATAAAACACAAAGGACTATCCTGGGTGTCTTTGCGTAAAACTTGGTATAGATCGGGCATTCCGGGCAAATAAAATTTTTGATCCGGAGTTTCAAAGAGAGTAGAGAGCATTCCTTTTTTAGAATTTAATTCAGTAGCGAGGTAAGTTTGGTCAATATCTGATGTGGTAATAAATGATTCATACTTTTCGGGCAAAATTCTCAACTTTCCCTTTCCTACGATAGTTACCTTGGTGATATCAGAATTTTCTTTTAAGTTTAGGTAAGCAATATCCCTTGTGTATTGCCTATAGGAATCACTGCCTTTAAATATTATATGGAAAGTGTATTTACCGGGTTTTATTTTTTGAATAACATCATGGGAAAAGAAACCATCATCATTGCCTGTAATCTCTATCGATTCATAAATTTTTTTCTCTCCGGAGTCATATATTTCAATGGTTAGTATAGGTTTTCTTACCGCTGAGAGGCTGAAATCCTTAATTGGAGTAATTTGACTTTCTTCCCCTATAAAAAATCCTGTTAAAAAATCGATTAAACTATCCGCCTGAGTTAAATCGGGAACTCCAACATCAACAATTTGTCCCCTTATTAAAGATCTATTTTCTCTTCCTAAGGATCCTCCACAAATTGCAATCCGTTTCTTATCTTTAATTCGAGATTCTCTTTTCCCTGAGGTTTTTTCGGGGGAATCAGTAATTTTATCTTCATCATTTTTCATAGAATACTCCTGAAAGCAAATTACTACTTTCAGAAAACAACATAGAACGATTTAGTTATTCTGAAAAGGAAAAAAAGACTATTTGCTTTTGAACTAAATTATATTTGAGTTTGAATTTTAAAAAAAACCATTAAATATTTCTTAATAATTCAATTTTAACAATTAAATTCAGAATAATTATAGATGTAGATTTTAAGAATTTTATTATTTAAAATTAGAAAAATAAAAAGTTTTATATTAAAATCATAAAAAGTATCACAAAGATAAGTACTACTATTTTTTTTGATTCTTTTTTCATATTTTTTAATTTTTTCATTGATTCTATACTTTAAGTTAGAATTTTATAATCATGAGAGTAATTTACATTAGAAAAATGAGATATGAGGATGCTTATCAAAAATTAGATAGGGAAATTCAATCTGCCTTTATGAATGGAGAAACTCTCGTCGATGTAGTACATGGAATAGGGGAAGGAAAACTTAAAAGTATGACTATAGAATATGTTCGTAGTTATGACTTTTTAAAAATAAACGATACCTCCTTATACATAGAGCCCAATCCGGGTGTAACTAGAGTTGAAATCTTTGCACCATCCAAGCATGTCCTAAAAAAATACAGAAACAACTAGATTCTTACAAATTCCTAAAGAATGTCAAAGGTTAAGTATGTAAATTAAAAGGTTTTTCTATGATATTATAGAAAAAACCTATAAAAACTGACATATCAATAGAGGAAATCTAATTGAAATTATATATCAGATTATAGTACACTTCCATAGACAGCGTAGATCGGAGAAAAAAATGATTAAATATAAAATAACAACTTTGTTATTAGCACTATCCTTTTTGGGAATTGGGAACTGCGGACCATCAGAAAAAACTTTAGATTTGATTAAAAAAGGAAAATCAATTTTTGGAACACTACCTCAAAAGATGCCCGGTTCAGAAAATGATACTCCAGAATTAATCGCCCTTGGAAAAAAGTTATACATGGATACTGCTTTATCAGAAAATAACACTAGGTCTTGTAATACATGTCATAATATTTTAGACAAGAATGGTGGTGTGGACAATAAAAAAACTTCACTTGGAGTCTCGGATCAAAATGGAGATAGAAATTCCCCCACAGTTTTAAATGCAGGATTTCATGCCGTTCAATTTTGGGATGGAAGGGCAAGAGATTTAAATGCATTGGCAAAGTCTCATATCCTTAACAAGGCTGAGATGGCTATGCCAAGTGAAAAGGCAGTGGAAGATAAAATTAGTGCAATTGAGGGTTACAGGGAATTATTTGAAAAAGCATTTCCGGATTCCCCAAAAGTATCTATTGATAATATTGCTATTGCTATATCTGCTTTTGAGAGAACTTTACGAACAACAGATAAGTTTGATGAATTTATCGCAGGAAACTATAAAGCATTTAATGAAAAGGAACAAAAAGGGCTCGAGACTTTTATATCAAATGGATGTATTACTTGTCACAATGGGGCATTGTTTGGTGGTAAAATGTTTATGAAGATGGGGGTAGTAAATCCTTATGAGAACATGGAGGATACTGGAAAATTTAAAGTAACAGGCCAAGAATCAGATAAATATATATTTAAGGTCCCTTCTTTAAGAAATGTTGCTTTAACAGCTCCATATTATCATGATGGAGGAGCTCCTACTTTAGAGGAAGCCGTAACACAAATGGCATGGTTACAGCTTGGAAAAAAAATAGAAGCAGAGGATGTGAGTAACATTGTTGCTTTTTTGAATACATTAACGGATAAAGAAAGAGTTAAATAAAAAAAAGGGGTAAATGTATTGCAATATTTACCCCTTTTTAGATTAAAAATTATTGGAAAAAGCTAGTGCTGGGACCTGTGGAGCTTGTGTAAACTTTTGTAGTATCAAAATAAAGATACCAATCATTATCATATGCTCCTTTCGATTTTGACCAGTTTGTAAACTTAGCATAGGCTGTATAAATATTTTGTCTCTCTAGTGGCCACTTAAATTCACCTGCTACCAAAACTGCCCATGGGAAACCATTTGCATCTAAATAATCATCCTTTCCTGCACCAAATTGATTTCCATAGTATTTACCGGGAAAGTGAATTTCCCTACCTGTCGTAATAACCTTGGCATATAAATCATAAGGGGCAGTTCCCAATACGCTCCGTTTTACAGGTGTAGAAAAACGTACTACTGTTTTTGCAATTCTACCTGGATTAAAAACTGAACTTGATGTTACATTCTGAGAGGGAATTGTTACACTGCTATCCTGATTATTATAAATAGGTAAAGCGGAAGTAACTGAAGAACCTGGATTATTTAATGAAGTTCCCGAGTTTAAATTCGCACCCTTTGAATCAAAGATAGTTGTGGTAAAGTTAGAAATACTTATAGAGGGAGGAAGCCTGAGGTAAAGAGAGTGATTGTATCCTGCACCCTTAGCAACGTGTTGATATCTAGATCGAATTTCAACTATATCCCCATTTGCATTTATATCTTCCTCGTAGTATAAATAGAGTGTATAATCATTCAAATCAGCATCTCCAGCCGTTGGATATAAGTCTTCAAATGAAAGAGTGTAATACCCAGTTGCAGGAATTCTAACTTTAAAGGCTTTATTGGGATCATTGGGATAAATATCCTTACTGTCAGGTACTCCATCTTTGTCTGAATCAACAATGACTGTTGTAGTACCGCTCCCGCTTCCACTACCATTTCCTCCTGATGAAGTTCCTGATCCTGTAGATCCTGTGTTATCAGTCGTTGTTGTAACCTGTACTCCCAGGATATTTATAACTAGCTTAATATCCCCATTGTCATCTCTTCTAATTGGAACTGCTAGCTGCTTGCTTCCATTTGCTGTAACATTTGCCGCTAAGGAAGCCATGATGCCTGTGTCGGTGTAGTTAACCACAATCGATCCAATGATTTGACCTGTTGCTGAAGAAATCTGACTAAAGAGTAGATAATTACCGGTTGTATTGTAAAGTTCAACCAAAGCTCCGGGAACGGGTTTTCCAGTTTGATCAATCACATTTGCTTGAATCCCAATCACTCTATTTGTTTGAAAATTGAAAGGATTATCTTTTGTGCTTATTTCATCAATTTGTACTTTGTTACCATCCGAATTACTGACAGTAGATGCGGCTAATACATTTAAAATACTGGAATATGTATATCCACTCAACAATGCAGATACCTTAGCCGTTCCTGCTTTTGTTCCAAGTGTAATACCTTTTGTTGATATAGAATTGCTTATACTTCCAATTAAAGTATCATCTATTCCATCATTATTTGAATCAACTTTCCATGTAACACTCGATGTAATATCTTGATTGGAACCATCAGTGTAAGCTCCAACTGCAGTGTATTGTTGAACAAATCCCTGTATAACTTTAGCTACTGGGGGATATACCGTAATTCCAATCAAAATAGCGGGTAGTACGTTTAGAATCTTTGAATTGGAAATATTTCCTGAAGAAGCTGAAATAACCAAAGTACCTATATTTGTAGTATTTAGCAGTCCTGGAGTAGTGGTACTTATATTACCAACCAAATTATCATTCAAATTATCATTATTTGAATCTGCTTTCCATGTAACATTGGAGGTAATATCTCTCGTGGTATTATCTGAATAAGTGCCTATTGCTACAAACTGTTCACTCAGTCCTTTCGGTCTAGATGTGTTTGGACTTTCTACCGAAATTGAACTAAGTACTGCAGGCGAAATTGTAAACTTTTTAGATGTATTTATATTCCCTAAAGTAGCTATTATACTAGTTTCTCCAATTCCAGTTCCTGTACCTAACCCTTTAGATTCTATTAAATTCGAAATACTAACAATCAAGTTATCATCATTCCCATCATTATTTCCATCAGATTTCCAGCCTACTTGAGAAGTTAAGTCCTGGCTTGAATTATCTGTGTATATTCCAAAGGCTTTGAATTGTTCTGACATTCCCTTTGCTTTCGTGTTCACTGTGGAAGAAATACTTAATCCAACTAATTGAGCCTCTCCTACTATTAAATTAGCACTTCCAGAAATTTTTCCCAGACTAGCTATAATTCCAATTTCCCCTGTTCCGACACTTGATACCAATCCATTCGAACCGATGGAATTGCTGATATTTGCAATCGTACCTAAAGAACCTATCAACGCAGAAGAAAATGGTGAGAGTAAACCTGAGTTAGCAGTTGTAACAGCCCAGGTAACATTATTAGTTAAATCCTGAGTAGAGTTATCAGAATAAAAACCCAATGCGGAGTATTTTAAACTTAGACCTTTAGCAATTTTTTGATTGCCCGGTGTTACAGTTATTGAAATTAATTCGGCTGGTGATACAGTTATGGTTGAAGTTATACTTACCTTACC
>CANGZW010000116.1 GCA_947458405.1 Leptospiraceae bacterium | reverse complement strand
TAAGTATCCTGTAACACAAGAAGAGTGGGAGAAGTTAATGGGAAACAATCCCTCAAAGTTTAAGCAGGCAGGGAAGAAAGCTCCCGTAGAAACTGTGAGTTGGAATGATTGTCAGGAATTTATCAAAAAACTTAACCAAATGGAAGGGAAGACTTATAGATTACCCACAGAAGCGGAGTGGGAGTATGCGGCACGTGGGGGTGGTTCGGCTGGCTCATATGTATATACGTACGGCGATGATGCAGGCAAATTGGGAGACTATGCTTGGTATGATGATAATTCAAGTGAAACTACTCATCCTGTAGGACAGAAAAAGCCCAATTCGATAGGCTTGTATGACATGATGGGAAATGTATGGGAATGGTGTGAGGATTGCTTCGACGAAGATTTCTACAAAAACAGTCCGAGTGCTGATCCCAAAGGCGTTGAGAATGATGAGTACCGCTCTATCCGCGGCGGTTCCTGGTACTACTTTGCTAGGAATAGCCGTCTCTCGTATCGGAACAACTACGATCCCGATAACAGGAATTTCAGCTTCGGTGTCCGCCTAGTTCTCCTCCCGTAGTTTAGTAGAAAGTTGATTCCGGTCATTTTCCTTTGAGCAATGGGGAGAAAAAAACGAGTGGTGCTTCGATACAAATTTTGCAAAGGGATGCAAAATTCACTCAGCAACCAAAGCAATTGACACGAGTGGTAGCGAGTAGGCAATGCGAAATGGAAAGTATAAATTGGAGCAAAATGGGGATTCTTAAGGGGTCTAAACCCCTTAAGCCGTCGGAGACATCATATCAAATGTAGTACACATGCAAACATACCCAAAACTAAAGTAAGCAGTAACCACAAGAGTTTATGTTTTACTCATTCAATATCACATCTTTATTCGCCGTTATTTCCTTTTTCCAGCTTCCAGTATTGGTAATCCAGCTTCTGTTGGAATGTAGTACACTTCTTTATCTGCGTTTATTTGTTGAATCCACATATATCGCAAATAGTTTTCGTTGTTCTTTAGCGAATCACCTAATATTTGATTTGCTTTGGCAGTGGCTTCTGCTTTAATGATTTCAGCTTTGCCTCGCAACTCTGCACTTTCTAATTCAGCTTTTGCTTCAAGAACTCGAATCTGTCTAGTGCTTTCTGCTCTTGCAAATTCAGCTTTGCCATTTTGTTCTTCAATCATAACACGAACAGAAGGAACAAATAGGGCAACTATTCCACAATTTGAAAGTGAAAGAATAGCTAACATTAAAATTATTTTCATCATTGTTTTCCTCTTTGATTTATCTGCGAATAAATCGTTCTTCCTATTTTTGATCCATTTTTTCAAATCCATTTATAACATTAAATTAATTTATAAATAAAAATAAGTTATTATATAAATAAAATAAATTTATGAAATATATAGATATAATTTACAAAAAAGATAATACTTGCAAAATATCTAAAAATTTCCAAATTGGTACAGTTATGTTATTAAAATTTCTCACTCTATTACTATATTTACTATTCTTTCATTCCAGCCTTTCCGCATCTGAAGTTACTTCCCGTTTTCTTTTTCATGTAAATAAGGAATCCATTGAGGAAATAGCCGATCGTTTTTCTACATCTCCTTCTACTCTGAGGGGAATTTTGGCAATCATTCAAAATGGAAATTCATTTATGGAAACAGAAAATGAGTCATCCGAAGAACTAAAATCGGGAGATATTTTGTCTCTTCCGGACTTACCACCTTTTAAAGTAGTTGACTTGGGTGAGTCTGTATCACCAATTGAAGCGGCAGAGAAATTATCTATTCCTTTCGAGGATTTATTAAGGGTAAACACTTTTACATTGTCTAAAAATAATAACAGACAAAGCCGATATGTAGTACCAGAAGTTGAATCTTTTTGGAGTATCAATCGAAAAAAGTATGAATGGGGACTGCAATTTTTGGGAGGATTTTTTGTTCCTTTATACATACTAACATTTTTCCTAATAGGGTTTGGAAGTGTGTTTACTATAAGAAAATTTCTGAGTGCAACAGAAGATGTAATACAAATTGAGACTCAGGAAAAAAAAGAAAATCCATATCTTTTCATTGAGGTTATGAGTGGTAAATTCAAAGGAAAACGTGTAAAAATTGAACAAACTGATTTTACAATAGGTAGGGATTCTCAGCACAATCATGCTCTCACACTCGAAGGAGAGAGTAAGGTTTCGGGCAAACATGCAAGAATACACTTAAAACCAGATGGATGGGTAATCAATGACTTAGAATCCAAAGGGGGGACTCTTCTCAATAAAAGAGATATTTCCCGTGATACTAAAATTACACATGGTATGATTATTGAGCTCGGTTTCGGTGGAGTTCAAATAAAACTCGAGCCCTTTACTCCCGAGATTGCAAAGGCGTATGGAGCAAAAAGTACTACAGAAATCAAACGTATTGCTAAAGAAGCCAATGCGGGAGAATTTACTAAAAGAACAAAAGTTTTCTCCCTTGTAATCCTTGTTATTTGTGTAATCTTAGCGGGATTTGGATATAAGACATTTGTTTTGGAAAATCGTATTTCACTAGTTGAAGAGAATGTACTTCGCCATGAAAAAAGAATGGCTAGCTTGAAATCTGATATAGATAGCATGAATTCTCGAGTCTATTCCCTTGAAAATTCTCGCAAAGAAACAGAATCACTGCTTCGAGATTTCTCAGAAAAAATTCAGGAACTTTCCCGTAAAACAGAACAAAATTCCCGAGAGATCAAATCCATTCAGGAAAAAGTGGAAAAACTTCCCTCAAAACTCAATAGTTTTCAGAAAAGATCGCTAGAATTTAAAAATGTTGTCAATGATCTAAATATTTCTGTAGTACAAAAGAATTCGGAAGATGAGGTACAAAAAAAATCTGAAATTGTCAAAGAGAAATTTGAATCTCTAAAAGAAGCAGCGGGCGACCTGCAAATTGATATAGATGAATTGGAAAAATCCACCACCCGTATTGAAGTTGAAAGTGAAACTGAAAGAGAGAGTGGAGTAAAAATTGTAGATCTTCTTCGGGGTATAAAAAAATCCATGAGGGGAACTAACCCCATACTCAAAGCTACTTTTGATATCCTACATAGTTTGGTAGATAATAAAATCGTTTTAACCTTGGCTCCAATAGTTAAGGAAGTGGGTGTCTTAGGAGTATTTGGGTTTTTGATTTAGTTATATTGTTTGAATTTCTCCATCCACTAGGGTAATTTTTCTGGAAGAATAGTTTGCAAATTCTGTATCATGTGTTACAAGAATGATTGTTGTTTTATCTTCACGATTTATTGATTTGAAAATTTCCATGACCTTTCTTCCATTGCTTGAATCTAGAGAACCTGTGGGCTCATCTGCGAATATATAGGCAGGATTCATAATCATAGATCTTACAATAGCTACCCGTTGTTGCTGACCCCCAGACAATCTTCCGGGAGGCTCATGCATTTTTTCTTTGAGATCAAATTTTTCAAATAGCTCTTCTGCTAATATTAATTTCTCTTTTAAGAGGCCTGCTTTTCGTGCTGGCATGAGAACATTTTCAAGAGAGGTAAATTCTGGTAGTAAGTAATGAAATTGAAAAATAAAGCCCATATTTTTATTTCTAAAGCTATGTATCTCTTTGGAATTCATTTTTGAAATATTGTTACCATCTATTTCTATTGTACCACTTGTCGGCATATCCAATGAGCTTATCAAATAAAGTAAAGTACTTTTTCCGGATCCTGATTTTCCAGTGAGTGATACAAATTCACCTTTCTCAATTGTTAAGTTAATATTTTTTATCATTGGAATAGGGGGTTTTGAAAAACTTTTAGTGACATTTGTAAGAACAATTGACATTATAATTCCCCCCTGATAATTTCTATGGGCTGAAGTTTACCTGCAGATCTGGCAGGTAGGATACTTGCGAGCAAGGTGGAAAAAATTGCCAAAAAAAATGCCTGAAAATATATTTTTAGGTCATAAGAGATAAGCATTTTTCCTGTTTTTGTTGATAAATAGGGACTACTAAAGCTAATAGTAGATAATTTTAAACAGATTAGATAGCCCACTAACATTCCTAAAATAGAACCAACCAATCCCAGTATCACACCTTGTATCAAAAAAATGAGGTTAATGTCTTTCGACTCAAAGCCTATTGACCTTAATATTGCGATTTCTCTTTTCTTTTGATTTATCAAAACATTTAAAATATTATAAATTCCAAAACCTGATATTACCAGTATTGCAATTGTAACACTATATCGAATTGTATCCTGCATTTTAAATATTGTTAAAAAACTTGCATTTGTATCTTCCCAACTTTCAACCGATTCTAGGTTTAGACGAGACCATTCTTTTGTTTTGATCTTAACTTTATTCACATCTTTTAATCGAATGGAGATGGTACTAATTTTTCCGGAGGTTCTATTTAATAATTGTACGTCATTTAAAGATGCATAGCAAACACTATCATCTATGCCTTTATTACCTGTGCGAAAACTACCCACAACTTTAAAGGGTAGCGTCTTACCCATTCCTGAGCTTAAAAAGATTGTATCATTCAGCCTAATCCCCAAATTTTCAGATAGACCTTCTCCGATTATGATCTTACTTCCCGTTTCCCCCAAATCAGAATACTTTCCTGTTACTATATTTTCACTTATATTTGTAACACGTGAGTGTTTATAGGGCTCTACCCCGACCAATTTTGCCGCATCAGATTGTGTTCCCTTGCTGACAATTGCTCTAATAGAAAACTGCCTGGAAAAAGCCTCAATATCCTCATCATCTTTTAAGATTGCAAACCAATGAGCGGCATTTCTAAGCTCGGAATTATCTCTTTTTCCGGAAGGTGGTACAAACCAGGAAATATCTTTATTATCGGGGTACAAAAGAGGATAGACTTTTTCTGGAGTTATAATTTCTACCTTTGGTGTAATTTTAATATGGGCATCATTGTTGACCAGTTGTTCCAAAAGGTACACTCTAAATCCAAGTAATACACCCGATATTACAATATAAGCAATCGAACCAAATACAATACCGAGTAGGGTAAGAAATGTCTGTAATTTTCTTGCAGTCATTTGACGGTATGCGATAAAAAACATTATAATTCCTCATATTCTATTTCATCGGTTTCCCTTAAAATTGGATCTATAATTTCTATGAAATTATCAATTTTGATTCCTGTTTTAACAGTTACCTCAGAAATTTTTCCATCTCTTTTAAGTCTTATTTTTTTATTGACTATTGATTGAATAGGTATTACAGTAGTATCCTTTTTATAATCTGTTTCAATTGAAATATCAGCAGTCATTCCAGGTAGTACTTCCTCGGGTAACTCTTTAGATATAATTTTGACTATGAATTGATTTTCTCCAGGGTAAACGGCCTTTACTTCTCCCTTAAAAGATTTATCCTTAATTGCTTCTAGAACTATCCTAACTGCTTGTCCTATTTTTATTTTAACTATTGCTTGTTCTTCAAGGGAAAGCGTGATATACTTTTCTTTTATATCCATCACGGTTAAAATGTTCATTTGTGGAAATGCTACTTCATTCACCTTATAAGCAATAGAGGTTACCAATCCAGCAATCGGGGACTTAATTGCAGGAATACTATCAAACTCTACTAAGGATGTTCCCTCGACTATAGATTGACCTTCCTCCACATCAATTTTTTTTATCATAGCCATCACGCCAATTTTAAGATGAAAAACTTTTGCAGGACTGATTGTTCCCAACCCATAAACCGCTTCTGTGATATTTCTTTTCCCGGGATGAACAATAACTATCTTAGTTTTTTTGAATTTATAAATTGTAGTACTAAATAAAATTAAAATTGGAATAAGTAAAAAAAATAATTTATTTTTATTCATAGATACAATTATTTTTATTGGAATAATATTAATATAGAATTTTATTTTTTTTAACAGAATTTAGATCAAGAGTGATTAATATTCTCATTGCTACTTTACATTAAAGATAATATAACGGAATAAAAATATTTATTTGCAAAGGTCAATTATAGACTATATTCTAGTCTAATGAAGTCTATCTCCGTATCGCAATTAAAAACTCATTTAAGTCGAGAAATTCACAAGGTAGAAAAAGGTCATTCCCTTCTTATCACAGACCATGATCATCCTGTAGCCATTTTGACTTCAATCAAAGATTCAGAACAGAAATGGTTACAAATCGCTGAGAAACCTATGAAAACGTTTAAACTAAAAACTACAATTCAAGTTAAAACGGATCCATTGGATTTGCTGAGAGAAGAACGTAACAGATGATTTATGTAGATTCTTCTGCACTTCTTCGCTTTCTCTTACAGCAAGTGCTTTTTATATAAAGAAAGAGAAAAAGTCTGCAATACAAATTTTTACACATGACATGGCTTTGTACACAGCCGCACGTTTATCGAATATTGAGGTTATGGGAGTTGTTGTCTAATAAATCTGTAATAGTAAATGGAAAAATTTAATTAGGATTATTAAATAAAAAAAAAATATAATTTTTGGGGAGAGTTTTATATAATCAATCATTGCATATTTTTCTCAAATTGTTATCTTAAAATTGTTTTCTTTAGAGTTGGATTGCGATTCTAAGGCAGTCAGTCTTCCTTCTACTTTATCAAATAACTTCTATCTTAGTTTCTAAAATTATTACATTATTCCCAATGGAAATCTATAAAGAAGTATCTCTAATTTAAAATTATCCTATAGTATCAGTATTTTAAGATTAATTTACTTAATTTTTATCCATTTAAGATAAATTCAAATGATTTTTACTCTATAAATGTAAATATTCATTGAAAAAAAATAGTTATATATCTATCTTAAGTTATGTCTAGAAATAGTGCTCAATTGAAGCTCATTCATCCCTCTCCAAAGTTTAATTGGAAATCAGTATTTGGTCAAAATTTTATTCAACCCTATTATGAGACAGACTTAGGTGTATTATTTGAATATGACTCACTTAAATTATTACCATTATTTAAAGAGAATACAATAGATACAGTTTTCGCCGATCCTCCTTTTAATATAGGAAAAGTATATCGAGAGAGTACAAATGATAAAAAGCCAGATCATGAATACATTGAATGGTCAAAAATTTGGATCAGAGAATGCGTTAGAATATTAAAACCAGGCGGATCTCTGTTTTTATACAATCTTCCAAAATGGAATATTATTTTTGGAAGTTATTTACTTGAATTAGGAATGGATTTTAGACATTGGATAGCAATAGAATTAAGCTTACTTCTTCCAATCCAGGGTAGACTATATCCTAGTCACTATAGTTTAATTTACTATTCAAAGGGTAAGCCAAATACATTTAGAAAAATTAGAACTCCTATAGAATTATGTAGGCATTGTAAGGGAGAGATAAAAGATTATGGAGGACATAGAAAAGCAATGAACCCAAATGGCGTAAATTTAAAAGATATTTGGACTGATGTTCCTCCTGTTAGACATAAAAAATTTAAATCTAGTGATAGAAAGGCAAATGCTTTATCAACTAAGGTAACAGATCGGGTAATTGAAATGAGTACTATACCTGGTGGAATTATTTTAGATCCGTTTGGGGGGAGCGGTACAACATATGTTTCTTGTGAAAATAAAAAAAGACATTGGATTGGAATTGAAATAGATTATGCAGATGACATAAAAAATAGACTTGAGACTTTTGAAATACATCCTCATAAAAATATAGATTTTATAGAAGGATAGATGCAATGAAGGTTGTACATGTTGAGACTTTGATTAAAAAGGGAAAATTTTCTCAATCAAAAATATGGGATGAACTACTTATCTCTATTATTAAAGAGGTTGAAGATGTTGATTGGCCCACAGGATCTGGTAAATTTACAATTTATCCAGAAAGCGGAAAAGGCAGGGGGATGGGGAATGGTGTAAAGCCAATAAAAGATTCGTTTATAAAGAGGTTAATTATTCAAGGATGGGAAAAGGAAAAACCTCTAGATATTGCTTCAAGAAAAAAACCGGGTAATTTAGATCTATTATTAGAAATTGAAAATAAAAAAATAGCAATTGAGTGGGAAACTGGAAATATCTCATCAACACATAGGGCACTCAATAAAATGGCACTAGGTTTAGTAAAAGGTATTATAGAAGTTGGGATATTAATTCTACCATCAAGAAATTTATATAAATATTTAACAGATAGGATTGGAAATTTTGATGAAATAGAACCTTACCTAGATTTATGGAGGTCTATTATTATTATATCGGGAATTTTAATTATTATCGTAATAGAACATGATGATGAAAGTAGAAATGTAAAAAAAATTCCCAAGGGAACAGATGGTCGTGCATTAAATTAATTTACCTAATCATGATTTTACAAGTGATTTATAATTATCCATAGTACCAATCAGTATTTCGCTTGTGCAGGTAAATATCTACAAGGACTACCCTAAAGAATTGAAGTACACTTGTACTGCAGAAAATATTTCCCAGGTATGGAGGCATTTGATATTCAATGCTATCCAAGCTATGTATCTAACAGAGAAAAAGCTGGAGATACGAATGGAGATTGTATCAGCTCTTCCTGATAGACTTAGAGAAATGCAAACATCAGCTATAGTAGAGGATTGGGAAAGTGGTACAAAAGCTACAAAAAATTGGATTATGGTATCCATTGTAGATTCGGGACATGGCATTCCCTTTGAAAAGCAGGATAAAATCTTTACTCCATTCTTTACTACCAAGGCTTTGGGTGAAGGAATTGGATTGGGTTTGTATGTCATCAAGAAGATAGTGCATGAGCATGGTGGTCGGATTTATTTTGCAAGTAAAGAAGGACGAACGGAGTTTTGTGTGGTGATGGCAGTATAGATTAAGTCAGATTGGATTAGCGGAATATTCAAAGTAGAACTTTGAAGGCTAGTTTCTATTATCATTCTTTAGTAAGTAAGTTCATAAAAAAACCTACAATATCCCAAATTCCCTCAATTGAAATTCCGATAGCCCGGTGATTCGTAGTATTTGATCCTGGGGGAAATTTTCCTCCCTCATCCTACGAGCTGTCTCAATGGCTTTTTTCAGCTCTCCTTTTTCTAAACCTTGTTCTAATCCTTTTTCTAAACCTTGTTCTAATCCTTTCTCCAAACCTTGTTCTAATCCTTTCTCCAAACCCTGTTCAAATTTAGCGGCAAGTTCATAGGCATAGTTTTTGTCTGCTCGCAGGCGTTCTTCAAGTTCCCGTCTTTTATCAGGATCAGAGGCATAAAGATCTAAAACATCGAATGCATTTTTGAGATCGGGTTTTTTGGTCAGAATTTCCATGCGTTTCTCCTCCGTGAGGGTTTCCATGTTATTTAATAGGTAAAACCAGATATCTCTTTCTGTCTTAAGTTCTGAAATATTTTTAACTCTAAACTTTGACAGTTCTACATAGATCATTTGGAAGAGATTAGTAAGAACATGATTGCTTTTCTCTTCCTTTAAGAGATACCTACTGACTATATTTTCTGTCGGGAGAAGTTCAAAGTCAAGTAGATTAATTTGGATGACAGGAGTGATCTGAAAGTAAGAGTCTCCCACTTTCAGCTGGCTCTGGATAAGCCCTGTGGCATAAAAGAGAGATCTCTGGACGTATCCGGTTTGCTCATAGACTTGGAGTTCAATTTGGATAAAGGGATCTTCTAGGGTCATACTTTCTAATCTGGCTATGGTTTTGAGATCTAAAAAAGTTCGCTTGCCTCCCTGGAACAGGGGAATGATTTCCGAACTGATGATAGATATTTCTACAATTTTATTTTCACCATTGGGAAATAGGATGGACGAGATGAGCGAAGCAAGACTTACAAGATCGTTTGTGAAGAGATGTTTGAATACAATGTCTATTTTTAGTGGAATAAACTGGCTCATATAAAGATACTAAAATTTAAATGGTAAAAATTTGTAAAGTAAAATTTTTATAAAATTATTTCTGTTTTGTGTGGTGCTTACCCTCCTGAGTACAGAATCTCTTTTTTTTCACAGATTTTTCTTAAATTTTTATCATTCGTCCAAACAAATAAATTATCCACTAGAGCCGCCGCATAAATATGAACATCTATGATAGAAAGACCCTTTCCAGAGAGATCTTCTTTTTCGATGAGTAAATATAACACTTCTCTATTGATTTCTGATGCTCTTTTAACACTTTGTAATAGATCTAAGAACTTACTTCTATTCTTTATATTTCCAACTCGAAGTTCTCCCTCTATTAGATTATGAATAGTTACCCGATTAGTTTCCAGTAACTCACCGAGATACAGAGAACTATTTTTCCCGTTTAAAAAATCTATCCAGATTCCTGTATCTATGAGAACATCTTTTATCAAGATCTTGTTCTTCGCGGTGATTTAGCTTTTTTATCCGAACCAAAAAGGGTAAGAATTTGTTTTCTGTCGTACTCCTGAATCAGTGATTGGAGAGCTACGTGAATCAATTTAGTTTTTTCTTGTATGCCCGTTCTTTTGCTTGCTTCCTGTAGGAGTTCATCTGATAGATTTAGAGTTGTTTTCATTTTCTTAGTATGTATGAAAAACCCATATGGGTCAATACAAAAATACGGTTCCTAAAAATGAGATTTCTTTCTTTTTTTCCTTTTAAATCTCTTTCCCCCTTAAAATCTGGAACTATGCCATCAACTTGGGGAAAGATTTTTAAAATTAGCACGTTTGGGGAATCTCATGGAGTGTCTGTGGGAGTGGTTGTGGAGGGCATTCCGGGTGGATTGCCGATTGATCTTGAGGAAATTCAGAAGGATCTGAGCCGCAGACGACCCGGTCAAAACCTACTCACCACGCCCCGTAAAGAAGACGATGAAGTTCGAATTGTT
>CANGZW010000115.1 GCA_947458405.1 Leptospiraceae bacterium | reverse complement strand
TGTAGTACCCTAGCATCATATTCGGACCCGAAATCATGATTTCTCCAGTATCTCCATCGGGAAGGGGCTTGTTATCATTACCCCAAATTGCCATCTCCTGACCCTCGATAGGAATTCCGATAGAACCAACCTTTCGTACTCCATTGAATGGATTCAGTGAAGAAACACAGGTTCCTTCACTGAGTCCATAGGTCTCAATGATTTTAAGCCTAAATTTTTGCTCAAACTTATTGCATACTTCTATTGGCATAAAATCACCACTAGAAATACAGGCTTTTAAAAAACTGAGATCTTCCCCATCCAACTCCTTCCTCTCATTGAGATCATTGTAGTTAGCTGGAACTCCACTAAATGTAGTACATTTAAAATTTTTCAAGGTTTGGATAAAAGTTTTGGGTTTGAACATTTCTTCTAGAACCACACTAGCTCCAGCCTGGATGGATGTCATAATAGATATTATTTGAGCATTTACATGAAAAAGTAGCATTGTACAGAGAGCTTTATCTTCTTTTTTTAAGTCAATATATCTTTGTAGTACATAGCTGTTGTACATAATATTTCTATGCCCAAGAACCACACCTTTTGGATGACCCGTAGTACCAGTAGTGTAGATCATAGAGGCACTATCATCAGGATTTATTTCTGTAGAAAAGGTTTTATCCCCACTCAAAAGAAAGTCTTTAATCAGTACGGCATTCGGATAGTCAGAATGACCTTCTTCGGTAGCAAATAAAACTGTTTTAATTTTTTGAATATTCCCCCATGACGGTTCTAGCATTTTGCGATACTTAGGTGTAGTACAAAGAACAGTTGCATCACAGTCGTTTAGGATAAACTCGAGTTCATCAGCTTTCAGAACTGTGTTCAATGTGACTCCCACCAAACCCGCTTTCATGGCTCCAAACCAAAAGAACAAAAATTCAGGCGAATTGGGAAGAAGAATGGCTACGTGAGATCCTTTTTTCAATCCCAGTTTATGAAAACTACTGGCTACTTGATTGGTTATTTCCTGAAATTCTTTATATGTCCACTGCTTATCAGCAAAATAGAGATACACTTTATCGGGTATTTCTTCTGCTTGCTTTTTTAGTACATCCAAGACAGTAGAATAGGGTAGTTCAACAACATTAGGATTCATAGTTTTACTGTTCTCCCTTTATACCGGCTCAAAATACTGAATATCCCGAATGGTTCCTATTCGATCTTCTTTCCAAACAGGTTTTAACTCATCGCCCGCTTTCAAGGATTTTAACTTTTCCTCGGAGGCAACTACAATGTGCAAAAGTTCGGTATCCGCTCCAAGAAACTTTAGTGCTGCCAACATATAGGGAACTTCAATCCCATCAGGTTTATTCCAGGGAGCTTTGTAAACAATGGTTCCCGTGAAGAATTTGGGATTACTACTAACGGTAGAAAATTTATCCATTTTTTTGTTTCCATAGGGAGACCATCCCTGTGGAGGGAGATACACACGTGAGGTGACATCGCATCTAACAGCAGTAATTTCTTTTTTATCACGCAAGTTGGTCAAAAACTTTCCTATTGTAGAACCGGGATTCCACTTGTACTCTAGATCAATTTCTCCTTCTAATACTTTTACGTAGTTCATACCTTTCTTCCTTTGCGTGCTTTTCTGTTTTCAAATGACTTCTGTATTTCCTTTTCCTTACTCATGACCATGAGTGTATGGAATTGTATGGCACCACCCCAACCATGAGCCAAGCCGATTTCTGCATCCTTCACCTGACGCTCTCCAGCCCTACCCATTATTTGCAATGCTATCTCCGCCTGACGTATCATAGCAGATCCCCCAATCGAGTTGTTAGACAAAACGCCTCCACTGGGATTGACAGGTAGTTTCCCATCCATTCGAGTTACACCCGAATCAATTAAATCTATAGCCGCCCTTCCATCTTCACAGAGCCCCAAAGACTCCAACCAAATCATATGCTGACTTGAGAATGCATCATAGATTTCAATTACGTCAATGTCTTCCATTGGATTTGTAATACCTGTTTCTTTGTAAACTGTCTTTGCCGCTTTCCGTAGCGCTTCCGGTATAGACCAATCACGATTGATGGTATTTACTCCTTCCGCTACGGTAGAAACAGCCTGCACCCAGGCTTTTGGACGATTATTTTTATCTGCATACTCTTCCGATTGTAGTACCATTGCACATGCCGCATCACTCGTAGGGCATGAATCCAGAAGTTTCAACGGTGTACTTAGCCATGCCATATTCATCATCATCTCCTCTGAAATCTGCGGCAGTTTTAAGGTTGCATGAGGATTTTTGAGTGCATTCTTTCTCATCTGGGTTCCAATCCTGGCTAAATGCTCTAGCTTGGCAAGAGGTGCTCTATCCATATAGGCTCTTGTCTGACAGGCAACTGCTGAAGGAGCTCCTGCGGCAAAATCTCTTCCCATGGTAGCCGAATAAACTAAACTTAAGCCTTTTTGAACAGATGTTTCATTTAGCTTATCCCCACTGATCACCAATACATTGTTATACATTCCACTGGAAGCGAGATACCAACCTGCAATCCCCGTAGAGGCTCCCACCGTACCACCCGTCTGGATTCTAAAATGAGGTTTCATGACGCCAAACGTAAAATCTGTGGCAAACATTTCGGGCTCATTGATTCCTTCAAAAAACTCAATACTGCTCGAACAAACTACAGCATCGATATCATCAATGGCCAGGCCAGCATCTTCAATTGCCAGTCGAGCCGCTTCCCCCATGAGTTCGGCGTAGTTCACATCTTTTCGTTTTAACTTGGTTTTGGTTTGACCAACGCCTGTAATTGCTACTTTTCTTCCCATTTTAAGCCTCCAGAACCATCACGAGATTCGCCTGCATACCCAGACCAGCCTGAGCATGGGCAACTGCGGTTTTAACGCCATTTACCTGCACGTCACCAGCTTTTCTTTGGACTTGGAGACTCGCTTCCATGACGCGGGCAAGTCCCGAAGCGTAGATAATATTTCCGCATGTCACCCCACCACTGGGGTTGACGGGCAGTTTTCCATCCCGATTTGTAATACCATCTTTTAGAAGTTTCGTAGCTTCTCCTTCTTTACAAAATCCCAATGCCTCATAGATCATCAATTCCTGATGAGCGTATGACTCATGCACTTCCGCCAATTGAATTTTATCTGGCGTGATACCTGCCATTTTATAAGCACTTTGTGCCGCTTTTTCAGCCCCTAGAAGTCTTGAAAAATTTCTGTACGTTGGATAGTAGGCATCAGAGATCTGTCCTATACCTGTGATATAGGCTGCGGAAAGTTTGTGCTCTTTGATATAGTCTTCTGTTGCGAGTATTACAGCTACGCTACCGTCTCCCGTTCTTCCCGTATTGAGTTCGTTGATTGGAGTGGAAATTTTGGGTGCATTTAAAATGTCTTCGATTGAATAATCTCCCGCCTCGCCCTGCATGATACGAGGATTTTTCAGTCCCGCTTTTCTATTTTTGCGGGCAACTTCTGCAAAATCTCTTTCGGTCGCACCGCTTCTATTAGAAAAATATCCAGCCTGTATCGCGGCAATTGTATTAGAGTCAGCCCCTACAGGACGGAGGTAGAATGGATCGGCACACATTCCACTAAAGGCAGAGAGACCGCATTGGGTTCCTTTTGAAGTTCCCGCCACAAGTGCTGTTTTGAATTTACCAGTCATCATACGAATCATAGCATAGTAAAGTGCCCAAGCTCCATCCCTTTCTACCTTGGACTCTTCCTTGAGATACGCTCCCGCCGCTTCTACCGTTTGAACATGTTGAATGGCTAAACCATCCGCCACATCATCTCCTGATTGTATAACAGTTTCTATTTGATCAATTGTCATACCTACAGAATTCAGTGCTTTCTGTACCGTATAAAAAACAGTATCTTCTACAGCCCAATCATAGTTTTCACGTTCTATCGTGATTCCATGACCTACGATTCCAATTCTCATTTATTATCCCTTATAAAATATAATATTTCTCAGATTTCTAATCAGAGATCATGAAAAAAACATTTTTCCAAAGTTTCCAGACCGCTCCGCGGGGGTTTTTGCAAGGCAAAAAGTCTCACGGTCAGTTATCTAGCAAAATGCATATGAATCAATTGTGATACTACAGAAAATGCACAATTGATTACCTACAAAAATCAATTCCTTCTGGATTCCAAAAAGCCCAGTATTACTTTTTCCAACTCATCCACCTGACGGGAAAAAAACTTTGGCTTGGGTCTATACAAAGTGTAATACAAACGAAGTCCATCAATCGAACTGATAATCACTCCACTGAGTGCCGCAGAATCTAAATTTGATGAAAACTTACCCAATTTTTTTCCCTTTTGCAAAAACTTATTCACCTGCAATGCCAACTTTTCAAAACGGGAGGACATTCTCTTATTCAATCCCATCGCCTTGCCCGTACCCGAAGACCAAAACTCAAAGTAAACAGGTATCACATCTGCAAAGATTTCAATTCCATCAAAGGAAGTTCGAATAAAATCAGACAATGCCAATGAGGGTTCTTTGTGAGACGCTCTCAGTGAATCGAGATGTGCTTCCTGGTGCAAAAAAAACTCATCAAATATCCGTAGAGCAATTTCATCCTTGCTCTTGAAATACTCATACACTGTGCCTTTTCCAATCCCCGCCTTTAGTGCAATCTCTTCCACCGTGCTCTCGGTGTAGCCTTTCTCCCGAAAGATAGAAATAGCGGCAGTGGCAATCACACTCTTTCTCTCTTCTTTATCTACAGGTCTGGGGCTCATACTTTCACCGACTACTCAGTCGGTTTCCAACATCTCTCTTGACCGACTATTCGGTCAACAAAAAAATCAACCCAAGAATATTTTTTTGAGCGTTCCCCTGATGAAATTTTATGTTTAGGAATATAGATTAGAAAATAGAAGTGTTTTAAAATATAGATCAGGGTCGGGCTCCTACGGGCTACGCTTCGCTTCGGTCACAAAAAGATGTGACTTCCCCTCCAGATCCCTAACGCGGGGCTCTTTATAAAAAATGACTTCTCTCTCGATTATAAATACTTCAAAAAACTCCCTTGACAAAACACCATTCATTTGATAAGCTATAGTTAATTCTGAAAAATGGATGGTATTTTATGGGAAAAATAATGCAAAAAGCTATCATAGAAAATGCGTACGACATAGGAGCTGCTAAAGAAGGTTATATTTCAGAAGATAAAATCCGCCGCATGGAAGTTGAATTTTTAGTAGATACAGGAGCGGCAATGGTTTGTCTGCCCATAAGTTCCATCCAGGCAATGGGTTTGAAACCATTACACAGTAGGAATGTAATTACTGCCACAGGGAGAGTAGAGCGAACCATTTATAGTCCAGTTATGCTAAAAATTTTCGATAGGGAAGCTAATTTAGATGTCATGGAAGTTCCCGACGGCGTTCCTCCCCTGTTAGGATACTTAGCACTTGAAAATCTCGATCTCTACCCCAATCCTACCAAACAAATCCTGGAAGGTAACCCATTGTATGACGGAAAAATGGTAATGGATTTATTGTACTACAAAATTATTTATAAGTAAAAAGTATTATTATGATATTAAAAAAGAAAATATTCTTAGCCATGCGAATTTCTCTAGTGGTAGGTACAATTCTAGGGATTATCAATCATTATGATATGTTTATATCCGAAAATTATGAAACCAGTAGAATCATAAAAATACTAGTTACCTATTTGGTTCCCTTTTCTGTATCTCTTTATAGTACTACTAGAATTAAGAATTAGTAGTGCTGTATGACATTCTCTATGAAATTCCCATTAGGAATTCAATTGAGAAACTGTACTTTCTTTTGGAGCATAAGTCAAGAGGAGCCAATGATTTTGAGCTTCAGATAGTTAAGTACAAATTGATTCTTCACAAATGGCAAAAAAAGGAGTTTGGAAAATTATCTCCTATTATTCCCATTCTTTTTTATCAGGGACTGGACAATTGGGATCCTGAAAGTGAGTTGGAAGAAGTTAGAGGTCTTAGTAACCCTATTTTATCATTAAATAAGAAAGAAATTCTAATTTTTGATCTTGGAAAAATAGATCTACTGAATGAGTTTCAATCTCCTGAGATGAAAGCGGGAATGTTGCTTTTGAAAATTATTCGAGATCCTTGGGATGATTTTATAGATGGATGGAATAAAATTCGAGAGATTTTAAATTCTATCGAGGCTTCAAAAATGGTTGTGGTTCGGCAAGCTCACCAACCGAGCTTGATAGTAATTTATTTATTTAGTCGTATCACGATAGGAGGTAATTATGGGAAAGCAAAAAACAATGACATTGTACGAAAGAGCTTTGGAAGAAGGAAGAGAAGAAGGTGAACTCAAAACCAAGCTGGATACCGCACGGAAAATGAGAGAATTTGGAGATACAATTGAAAAAATCATATTAATAACAGGACTATCAATAGATCAACTTAGAGAGAATGGGATTTTGTAAGATATGTACCTCACCCCTACTTTATTATTTTGTACTACATATTTGTTAACACCCTCTCTCCATGGTTCGTCTTACGCTCACCACAAGTTGCACAATATAGCTAAGTAACAGAGAGGGATAAATTTATAGTTGCTAGTATTTGTTTACTATTTATTTAGATACCTTTACTATCTAAGATATTTTTCTGCCATTTCTGAGGTTATTATAAAATTCATTATGCTTGCTTCAAACTCTTTTGTACTATCTATTTCTACTTTTTCCATATTGTTATAAATTAGCACCATATCGAGGGAAGAGAGATTTCATTGTAAATTGAAGTCCTTTTTAATTAGATGGCTTTATTTAAATTGAATTTAAAATACATTTGACGATTTTTACTATTATAAAGAGTTTTTATATAATATGTTTAAATTTATAATCCCACTTCTTATTTTATTATATCCTAGTTTTCTTTTTTCTCAAACGAAGAAAAACAAAATCTTCATACCAAACTTTGAAGTGAGTTCTAACCTCGGAAGACCGATTCAGAAGAAAGCTATGGGCATTGTAGTGGGAACAGTTACGAAGTATTTTTATGATACCTATGATGTGATCGATGAGGATTTAGCCAATATTATCCTAAAAACTACTGAAAAAGCACAGAAAATTGGGTGCTCTGTCCTTTCAGAAAAGTGTGTGATAATGTACATTGATGCTTTGGATGCAGATTTTAGAATCGCTGGGAATTTGACTCAAGAAGGGAATAAGATACGTTTGGATTTTAAACTTTACTCGGTAAAAGATGGGAGAGCAAAAATTGAATCCTCGGTTACTGAATCTGCCTATAGCTTTCAGTTAGATTTTTATATATCAGAAATCACACGTGCCCTTTTGGACAAGAATTACAAAATTGAAATTACAAAAGCCCCCCAGATTGTGGAAAGTATGGCTGATCCTGGATCAATTAAGGTTCAAGAAATTGCTGGGTTAGATGCTAAACTGATGGAGTTCACCACAACAGATGAACTGGCAACCCAAATTGTGAATGATCAAAAGCCTCTGTTAAAAAAAGCCGATCAGAGCTATTCAGAAAAAGATTATACCAAAGCTATACGACTCTACAATTCTATAAAGACAGGATTTACTTCTCTACAAAGTAATACACTTTCTAAATTATCATCCTTTGTAGATGGGATAGAAAATAGACTGGACAATTCTTATGCAAATCTGTATCTCAATAAGCTAAAAGTAGTCGATACAAAGGTAGAGCCTAGCCTTAAAAAAACTCTCACCGAAAAAGAATTATTTGAGCTCGCTCTTCTCTATATCACTCTAAACAATGAGTTTTTAAAAGAGTACCCTCTTCCACAAACCAACTCATACAAGGTCATCAAAGGAATCCAGGAGCGAATAAATTCTCTTATGATCGTTATGTTTAGCCTACAAGAAAAGAGAGCCGATTCCTTAGCAGAGCAGTACAAGTTTACAGAAGCGGTAAGCCTACTCAGAAAATTACAAAACAGAGAAAAAATATTTCTTTTCTCATCTAAAGATGTGGAAACATTTCGCACAAGAATCCAAAGCAAACTAGATACCTACAATACAAACGGACAAAGATTTTATAAAAATCGTATCACTACACTTGTAAATCTGGCAGAAAGAAAAAACTTTCTCTATATCAGTCTTGTGAGAGCAGGGGAGGAAAAGGAAAAAGACACCCAGGATGCAAGATCAATCGCAGGAAACTCTATGCGACAGGCAGAAAGTTATATCAAAGAAGGAGAAAACCTCTTAGATTTTCAAGATGTGAATTTGTACAACACAGTTTTGGGAACTATACAATCTAATTTGAAGGATATAGGAAAAGAATTTGATGGAAAGCAAGTTGATTCAAGTTTTCTCCAAGCAAAAGCAAATATTCGTACTGCAATCGATAGGGGAGATGAGAGCTTTACTGGAACGAATGGAGTTTTATTCAAAAGGCATAAGAGAGAAGATGGAAAAATTATATATATTTCGGATCCGATAATGGAAAGCTTTTATAGTTGGTACTCAGCTAAAAAAAGAGCAGTAGAATTGAATGAAAACGAGAATTGCGAAAACTGTTATAGATTACCTACTATCAGACTTTAAAAATTTTATACCTACTCTTAAAAATGATAACTATTCAAGATCTTATTATTACTGGTCTGAAGACTGGACATTTGCTCCTGGTGGAATGATATTTGGTAATATAGATCTTGGTTGTTATACAGTTGATTATCTATTTGATATTTTATTCAATCCTCTTAGCTGGAGATCCTATATTTATCCAATTTCCCCAACTACATTAAAATTCACAGGAAAAGAATGGGAAGAAGATCATCTTAGACCTTCTAGAGGTGGAAATTGGGTAATTTCATGGTATATTCTTCCATTTCCAATTATAGGGACTAGAAACCCATTTGATATGAATCTTGAATTTTTTGGCACCAAGCTACGGCTCATTCGAGAAGTAGATTAATAGAATTTTAGTAAAGGAAATTAGAAATTTTTATTACGATTTTTATATCCCATATGAGGACATCCTTAATCGATTAACGGGTTAGTTTGTATGTTTATAGATGTATTGATTATGTTTTAGATGATAAATATAATAATTATATACAAAGTAGTATATATTTTTTAAGGTTAGAATACCCCTCGCCCCTCGATATGGGACGTGAGGATGTCCCTACTCGGGGATCGGACTGGTTTGTGTATTTGGAAATTTGTGTAGGAGTGATTTATGATATAGGTTGGTTTCAAGTGGTTCCTGTGGTTCGGCGAGATCACCAACCGTAATCGAAGGACTACCAACGGGTTTTAGATTATTGTATTACGTACATATGATACGTATTCATATCCCCTCCCCTCTGATTTCTTCCTCCGTCAGACCTGTAATTTTCTTAATGAGAGAAAGCTCAAATCCCTCGGCTTGCAAATTTCTTGCTGTTTCTAACTTTCCTTTCTGTATTCCTTTCTGAATTCCTTTCTGAATTCCTTTCTCCAATCCTCTCATTTCATATTCTGCTTCTAGTTCTTCTAAATATGTCATATACTCTGCCTCCAGGGGTTTATAAATTTCTTTGCGATTGAATCTTTTTGCATCCTTTCGAACACTGAATATATACTTTACCATATCAAAGAAAATTTCAATTCTTTTTGATGCCTCTTTTTCTTTAGACAGGATGATAAAGAGGTGGATGAGTTCTTTCTCAAACCTTTCGGGCTCTGCCCTGATCATTTGGATGAGCCGTATGAGAATATAAAGTGCATTATTTTCAGAGTGAAATTCTTCTCCCGAGCTACTGAGCTCAAAAAGTTGAATTTGAAAATTGGGGATATAACTCTGAAATTCTTTTGGAGTCTTTTTTAGATCAAACATCTCTGCAAAGCACCATCCTAGATCCCATTTTTCCTCCCCATGGTAAAAAACAAAGGGTAGTATGATCTGGAGTTTCTTGTGATGATCGAATTGCCACCGGTAGATTTTTGATAGGTATTCTAAGAGTTGGAGAAAGACTTTTGGGTCATAGTAGCTCTTGTGTTCAAAGAGGAGATAAATATAAACCGAAGATCCAGATTTTAAAGGAATTTGATACAATTGATCCGTTCTGGATTCATCCCATTCCAGACCTACAAAATTTTCTTTTCCAGAGATCATATTTTCTATATCCAAATTTTCCAGAAGACCGGGAGGAAGATTTTCAGTAAAGAAATCTATAGCTTCCTGTTTTCTGGAAAAAATCTTTTTGATGAGCTTGTCGCTCGGTTGGAGAGGGTTCATAAATAAAGAATATTTGTATAGTATTTATTCATGCAAATGAAAAGTAAGTATTATTGAAAATTTGTTTTCATTTCTGAGATCCTCCATGGTAAAAGAAGTATTACAGTTTCTATTTCTCTCAGGTTGGGTAAATTTTTTGAATTCAATCCCTCCTTTTGGATAGGATTGCAAAATGATTATGATTTGAGAATGGAAGAGAATAAATTAAAAAAAAATAAAAAGTATTAAATCTTACAAAAAAATAATAAATACTGATGTTCTATCATAGATACTATTAAAAGTAAACAAATATTGGTAACTATAAATTTACCCCTCTCTATACTTCTTCCCTTGAGCATGGAGAGGCGGTGTATACATATTTGTAATACAATACAGAGAAATAGGGGTGAGGTACTACACTACTAAATCCCATGCTCCTTAAGTTGAGCTTCCGAAAGTCCTGTGATCTCCTGAATCTCAGTGGCAGAAAATCCCTTTTGCCGCATTTTCCTTGCAGTTTCAAATTGAGTTTCCAGTTTGCCTTCCAATTTCCCATCTCTAAAGGCGGCATAGATTCCCGAATTGTAATCAAATTCAGCCTTGAGCTGTTCTTCATAGATCTGACGGGTTTTTTCATCTTGGGATAGATACTCCAACTCTTCGATAGCTTTTTCAATCATTGGGTTTTTAGAACGTAAGTCTTGCAAG
>CANGZW010000114.1 GCA_947458405.1 Leptospiraceae bacterium | reverse complement strand
GCCTCTTGGATTGTTTTTGCATATTGAATACTATCTGTTATATGCTTATTTTTATCTGCTAATTCATCATTAGCCTTTTTTAATTCTTTTGTTCTTTCCTCAACTCTATGTTCCATATTGGAGTAGAGAAGGGCATTATCTATGGATATTGCCGCCTGACTGGCAAGAATCTTTATAACCTGCAGTCTATCCTCTGTAAAAACTCCCGTGGAAAGATTATTTTCTACATATAAAATCCCCGTCAATTCACCCTGTTTAATAATAGGACAACAAAGAATTGATTTAATTGAATTATTTTTAATATAAGAATCTTTATTGAATTTATCATCTTTAATAGCATCATGTAATACGATAAATTCTTTTGTTCTCTCTACGTAGTAAATAAGGGAATGAGGGATTTCTTTATAGTTTTTTAAGGAAATATTGGTTCTGATTTTTACATCATCTTCTTTTGTAGAACCCTCAGCTTCAATAAAAAAATCATTTTGTGATTTAAGGAGTAGTACGCCTCTCTCAGCACCCACATTCTCTATCACAATATTCATAATTTTTTGCAAAAGACTTTCTAATCGAATCTCTCCAGAGATTGCAGATGAACTCTTAATTATGGATTGTATATCGAGTGTATCACTTCCCTGTGATGTTGTGCTGGATGAATTTGTAAAAGTTCTGTTTAAATTAAAATTATATGAATTATTTACTTCATCGGAGGTTGAATTATCAATAATTAAATCAGAATAAGTAGATTTTAATGATTCAATTTTTCGAACAGCTCCCCATGATTCATATCGTTTTATTGCTGAATTGATGTACTCTTTTGCAGTATGAGTGTTTTTTTTGTAGTTCCAAAATCTTCCCGCTAACTCATTGGAGAGGGCTTCATTTTGAATGAATTCATTCTTTTTGGATTCAGTTATAGCCTCATCATAAAGTTTTGCTGCCTTCCAATTTTTGTATTCTAATCTTGCAATTTCTGCTTCTACTAAGAGAAATTTATGTAAAAAGTTTTCAGGACAATTTTGGGCCCAAGTTTTCATTTGTTTTTGGTTCTGTTTTATTTGTAAAAGATAATCCTGTTTGGTTTGTTTATTTGCAGTTTTATAGAGAGAAGCTAAAATTAAGGAATAATAAAAATTAAATTCAGCAATAGAATTTATACCTGCGAAGAAAGGTAAAATGGATTCTACTTCCTTAATAATTTTTAATGCTTCATCGTACTTTCCATAGTAATACAAAATTTGAGCTTTTATAGTTTTATAGATTCCTACTGGATATAGACTTTGATGGTCTTCACAGGTTTTAAAAAAACTTTCTTCAGTTATTTCGTCATTTTCAAAGTCTGTCAAACTTAAAGAATTTCCTAAAATATTAGAAACAATTATAGAAACACCAATAATAGTATCAATAGCCATATTATTTTTGGCTCTATTTGAAAATTGTAGATAGGTATGATATTCATCAAAGATAGTATCTAGATTTTTTCCTTGATAGAAAGAATTTACAACATAGTGTAATGCACTATAGCTTCCATGCAAAAACTCACCTGAATCTAGTGCACTCTGAATTCCTGTTTTGTTGATGGCTTCAGATTCTTTAATGGGATTGATCCATGGATTAGCATAATTAGCAAGGATATTTGCAGCTTTAGCCTGACCTGCTAAATCTCCATATTTTTTACTTATTTGCATAGAGAGTAAACTAAACTCATAGGCTTCTCTATATTTATTTAATGCTGTAGTTAGATATATACTATAGCTTGAATATCCCCATGCTTCGGATAGATTACCATATTTTAGATAGAGGTAAACTAGCTTTAAGCTAATTATAGATGCTAAATCTGGTACAGTGTTATAAGCTGTTACATAAGTATTCATCAATAATTTAACTTTAATGATTTGAATTGGATCAGTCATTAAGGGTAAATCTAAAAGCGAGGAAATACTTTTCCCTGATAAATATTTATTTATATTATCTATATCTTGATTAATGTAATCTTGATAATTATCAATAGGTAGTACTACTTCCAAAGGATTTAATGCTTTACGGATTGTTTCTGTTGCGAGATTAAATTGACCCATTGCGGAATATTGTATCATTAATAGATTATAGGCTTCTGATTTATCCAATAAGTTATTAGCATGAGATAGAATCTTTTGAATTGTAATTTCTGAATTCTCAAAATTTCCATTCAAATACTGTAATTCGGCTAATTCTTTTGATATACTTAACATCAACGCATAATTATCTGACCACGCTTTATCTTCACCCATCCATTTAACTAAAATATCGTATGATTTAGTTAAATATTCTAAGGCCGGTTTATAAGCTGTAGAAACCTTTGCTTTTTTTCCAGCTTGTAAATTTAGATTAATGATTAATTTGATTTCTTCCCTATCAGTAACTAATTCAAATCCAGTGTTAAAATGATTTACAATATCAAATAGGGACTCTTCTTTTTTGGTATTTTCAATGCTTTTATATAAAATACGGGCAATTTCCAGGCGTAATTTTATTTTAACTTTAGGGTCTAAGATTTCATAGCTTGCCTGTTGCACTCTATCATGCTGAAATTTATATAATATATTTTTAGCAGTATTTAAGTTGCTATTTATATTTTCAGTAATTTCTATCATAGACTCAGCCAGTTTATATGTATCACCAATTGGAAAAATCATTTCTGACTCAATTGCTTCTCTTAATTCATTCGCTGTTTCTTTGAGACTTTTTTTGTGAATTTGGGATAATGTAGATAAATCAAAAATATTTCCGATGCAGGATGCATATTTTAGAATTTTTTGAATTGATTCCGGGAGAATAGAAATTTTATCAATTAGTAATTCAACCACATTTTCTGAAACCTTTATATTTTTTATATCATCGATTTTCCAAGTCCAGATTGCCTTATCATAATTAAATTGAATCAAATCCGATCTATATAATTTCTTAAGAAATTCATTAATAAAAAAAGGATTTCCTCCTGTTTTACTTAAGACTAATGATGCAATTTCAGAGACTTCATTTGATTGTACATGAAGACTATCTTCTAAAAGTTGTTTTACACTATTTTCATTTAGGGGTTTTAGTAAAATTTTTTCAATTTTATAACTTGTTTTTTCTATTTCATCTAGTAGCACCTGAAAGGGATGGGTTTTATCTATTTCATTGTCCCTATAGGCAAGCATTAAGAATAAATACTGAACGGAATCGTCATCAATCAAATTTTGAATTAAACTTAAAGAAGCACTATCTGCCCATTGTAAATCATCTAAGAAAATAGCCAGGGGATGTTTTTCATTGGAAAGTACTTTTATGAAGTTTTGAAATACCAAATAAAATCTATTGGCATTTTCTTGTGCTCCCAATTCAACTACTGGAGCTTGAGAACCAATAATGTATTCCAACTCGGGTATTACATCAGTCAAAATTTTTCCATTATTTCCTAATGCCAATAGTAATTCTTCTTTCCAATGAAGTATCTCCTCAGGAGTTTCCGTCAGAATTAGTCTTACAATATTGGTAAATACTTGAATAATTGCACTAAATGGCATATTTTTATTGAATTGATCGTATTTACCATTTAAAAAATAGCCCCTAAATTCAGTGATAGGTTTACTGACTTCTCTAACTAAAGAGGATTTTCCCACTCCCGAATAGCCTGCTATCAATATAATTTCGGATTTACCCGTATCCTTTACATTCCGAAAGGCTTCCATGAGTAAGGAAATATCTGAATCTCTACCATAAAGTTTTTGTTGGATTGTAAATTCATCCGAAATATCCTTAGTTCCCAATTCAAAATCTATATCAGATATTGACTTTTTTTGTTCACTAAAATCTAAGTAAATTTCTTTACACTTTTGTAGATCGTATTTCAAGCCAAAAGCTGTCTGGTATCTATTTTCAGCAGTCTTTGACATTAGCTTTTCTATAATTTTTGATAAAGCCAATGGAATCTCATTGTTTATCACATTGGCAGAGATAGGAGTTTTGGCAAGATGGGAATGAACTAATTCCAAAAGATCAGTGCTCGAAAATGGTAAAGTCCCTGTAAGTAATTCATAAAACGTAATACCTAAAGAATAAAAATCGCTTCTATAATCAACTGACCTATTCATTCTTCCCGTTTGCTCGGGAGAAATATAGTGAATACTTCCTTCTAAAACATTGGCGGCTGACCATTTGGTTTCTTCTTTAGAAAGTCTTGTTGATATTCCAAAGTCAATTAGTCGAATATCGTTATAATTATTATTTAAAATTATATTATCAGGTTTTATATCTTTATGAATAACCTTTTTCTTATGAATAAAAAGTAATAAATCGGATAGACCCAGGGCAATATTAAAAAAATTATCCAGAGAAATTTTCTCATTTTTTATAATTTCTTTTAGGGAGGTTCCTTCTGTATCTTCCATAGATAAAAAATAACCATCAGCATGTCTTTCAAAAGAATTTACATTTAACATTAAATTTGAGTCACTCAAATATTTCATAATATCATATTCATTTTTTAAGTTAACAACCGATGAGTGAAACTCATTTGTATTAGAAATATTTTTTAATATTATATTCTTATTTAATTTTGAATCAAATGCTCTGTATATCTCAATTTCTGGATTAGAATTGAGTCTCTTAAGAATCTCATAATTATTAATCGTTGCCATATAACCCCGTTATTTTTATTTTAAACACATTATTACAAAAAAAATATATAGACATATTTAATTATTAAAAAATAAATAAAAGCCCACCCCAATAAAACCCACCGCCTACCGCAGGGGAAAGGATCAAGTCACCTTTTTTAAATTTATCCTTAAATTCTGAAAGTACCGTGGGTATGGAAGCTGAAGATGTATTACCTACATGATCAAAATTCATTAAGATTTTTTCTTTCGGAATGGGTGATCTTCGTAGTACATCTTGTACTACCACATCAGTCCCCGGATGGGGAATGAGCCAATCTATTTCTTCCGGTTTTAAATTATTTCTACTTAAAATGGTATTTATTCCCTTTATAGTTAAATCGGCGGCATTTGTAACTAAATGAGGGAAACTTTTAATTATTCCTTTTTCTGAGATTACCATAGTGTCATGTAGCTTTCCCTCATCTTTTAGATAAAAATCAATGATACCGGATTTTTTGTTTCCTGTATTTTCAATAACTACTGCCGCCGACCCATCCCCGGCAGTAAACTCCCCATATCCACCCATTTTGGTGCGTAAAGAAAAACGTTCCGAACAGGCAACAACAACTTTTTTAAAACGTCCCGATAATATGTACATACAGGCAGTTTGTACTCCTGCAATAAATCCCGCACAGGCTGTACTAACATCAAAGGCAAGGGCATTGGTAGTTCCTGTTAAATCAGAAGCCTGAGGGGCTAAGTCGGGCAGATAGTATCTATCCGTCCAATTGCAAAATAAAAATAAATCTATTTCTCCTGGAGATACCTTTGAATCTGAAAGGGCTCTTTTTGCAGATTCCGAGGCCATAAATATTGAAGTTTCTTTCTCGTTAGCTCTAAATCGTTTTGTGACACCGATATCTCCAATTACCGCTTTTTCAGCGGGATGCATTTCAGGGTATTTTAACCTGGAAGAGATTTCTTCATTGGTAACCACTTTTTCTGGATAATAATGGCCATAGCCTGTAATTTCAATACCTAACGATTCTAATTCATCTTTTTTCATGGCTTATTCTCCTGATTAATTAAAAATTAAGAAAAATTATTATTTTATTTGTGTTAACTTATTCTTATTCTATACTATTGAATAGGAATTTTCTTATTTACTCAAATATAATTTTTTCAATTTTAATTATTTTATCTCAATTTAGAATAATTTCTGTAATTATTATATGGTTTCCTTCGAGCTTACTGAAAAATAAAAGGGAATCCTGTCGTCATGGATCGAACCTCACCAATAAACTTGGGCTTTCCGCCTAAAACAGTTTTTTCATAATATTTATCCATTAATTTAGATTATAACTTTTTTATGATCACTAAAAGATAAAAATTTTATTCTATTATACAGTCATTTTTATATTTTAAAGTGACTTCATCATATGCTGGTTAGTTACTATTTATAAATTATATTCTAATTTTAACTTCGAATAATTTCCGTGATACGAAATTTAAGAATAAAAGAATACGATAATATAAGCACGAAACTTTACGGAAATATTTTGACTTACTATAGTCATGGAATTTTTTAGATAAAAATTTAGGAGAAATGAATGTATAATTTTCAAGATAAAGTGGCACTCATTACTGGTGGTTCTTCCGGACTTGGTAGGGCAATTTGCCTTGAGTTTGCAAAATCCAAGGCTGCTATAGTCATAAGTGGTAGAAGAGAAAAAGAAGGAAATGAGACAGTTCGATTGGTGGAAGAACTAGGCGTTAAGGCAATTTTTGTAAAATGTGATGTCACTAAATCAAAAGATGTAAAGCAACTATTAGAGGTTACGGTTGAAAAATTTGGAAAATTGGACTTTGCCGTAAATAATGCAGGGATCATTGGTAAGAATAAACTAATAAATCAATACAGTGAAGAGGAATTCGATGAGGTGATGGATACAAATGTTAAGGGAGTTTGGAATGCAATGAAATATGAGACTCTTGAATTTTTAAAAAACAAGCAGGGGTGCATTGTAAATATCTCTTCCGTATCAGGATTGATAGGATTTCCATATAATTCAATCTATTCAGCTTCTAAACATGCCATCAATGGACTTACAAAAAGTGCGGCATTGGAATTTGGTCATAAGGGAATTCGAATCAATGCAGTGTGCCCAGGGGGAATAAAAACAGAAATGTTGGAGAATATATTTGAAGGCACGGGAAGGCCTTCTGAATCCAAGGAAAATATGATAAAACTTCATTCTCTTAGAAGATTAGCAGAGCCCGAGGAAATAGCTAAATCTGTTATTTGGTTATGCAGTGATGATTCAAGTTTTGTTCATGGTGCTGTTCTACCAATTGATGGAGGTTGGACAGCTCATTAGCCTTTTCCACTGATAAAAATTTTACTGGGATCGAGTTTTCTCAGAATCCCCAATTCTCTAGGAGTCACTGGATATTCTAAGAATGGATTTTCGGGGATTAGATTCCAGGAAGTGTAATTCTTTATGGCTTGCTCGGGAGTAATCTCTGGGTCGGTGATGGGAGGAATGAAATGGCTGAGATAGAAATTATTTTCCCCGTCTCTGGAAAATTTTCCAAATTGACATATAATTTTTTTTACATTTCTTCCCGGGGATGTGATAAAGTTAACTTTGGGGATAAATCTACTCTTCAATGCTTTCGCCACTACTATACAATCGGCGGTACTGGCAATATCATTGGCACCCCCCGAACCCACCAGAAATTTTCCATTGGGAAGGAGGGTGGAATTGAGATTTCCAAAGAGATCTATTTCGGCAGTTCCCAGAACTCCCAGACATTCTCTCGGAACAAGAGTTCCGAGTACACTCGTGACATCACTCAATTGCTCTGTGGTATCAGAATGCATTTGGCTGAACAAAAACACATCCCCCGGATAGGGAATAGTTCCATAAAAGCCCATCTCGGATATAATTTTGATAGGAATATCATCTTCTTCTAAGAGAAAGGCGGCAGTCCATGCGGCTATATGGGCGGCACCAATGCCTGCTAAGATGGTTTTATAATCGTATTTTAAAACCATTTGAACAATGGTTCTTGCTGTGAGGATAATCAATTGCTCGGTTTCATTGCATTCTTTTGTGTCTTCTTCTATTACTACATTTCTTTTGTTTGCAAGCAAAGAAAAGTTTGGGGGCTCGGTGAGTTCTTCGAGTCTCTCTTCCCCTAAAATTTGAATATATGTATCATATCCCCCCCGAATATTTACCCAAAACCGAAACCACACAGAGGCTTGCAATTCGGACTCGCCCACAGAATTGGCTTCCATGATAAATTCATAATCATCCCTATATGTGGCGAGGTCAGAGAGTCCTTTGATTTGCGAGAGAATACTTTTTTTGATTCTCATAGATTGTGGGTGGGCACCGAAGGGAATTTCACAGAGGGCAAGAACTCTCGAACCCGGAATGTGAATTAGTTCGGGAGGAATAGATCCGTTAGGCACGATTCTCTCCACAGAGACGAGTACGCCTTTTTTTGCCGCTAATGCTCCCCAGGTTCCTTCTCCATAGGGAGCAGAGAGCATTACGTTTCCATTCTTATCCGCACAGACTCCATGAACAAATGTTATATCCGGATTTAAAGGAGTAATGAAGGCGATTTTTTTATCAATATGTAAGGGATCCTCCACTTCAAAAAGAGTTTTTCCCAATTTATCAAGAGCCATATCAGACCCAATCAGTGAATTGGTAATAAAACCGGGAAGATTCATTGCTCCCGCCATCAGTCTTTGGATAAGAGAGAGAAGGGACCATATTTCAATTTCATAGGGATCGCCCGTTAAAATTTTAGAATACATTCGGTTGGGTACGGGGCGGGGGTAATTATCACCCGCAAAGCCCGTTATCAACTTTTTAATCACTTTTGCAATGGTCAGAGCATGAGCGGCTCCGTGCATTGCCGCCATACTGACAGTAAAATTTGGATTTTTATTTTGAAATACTCTTGCAACGGAATAGATCAAAGAATTGGGTCGTGACATGGTTGCTGCAAAATGCAAAAACATATTTTCTTCTACAAAACGCTCTATCATTTTATCGGGGTTAGTGTATAATTGGCCCACTTTCATTCGGCGTGTCCGAGGCTAATAAATGAGGATTGGCTACCAATGGCGAATGCCAATGAAATTGCAGTGTGAAAATTGGATACCTTTCGGGCACCCTCTGTCACATGGTCATGGGCACATTCTGGATCGGGATTTTCTATGTTTATGGTGGGGGCTAGTGTTTGGTTTTTAAGCATGAGAGCGGTGGCTGCAACATTTATGATTCCCGCTCCCCCAAATGTATGACCAAAGATTGGTTTAATGGAGCCAAGAGGAGGTTGTTTGGATTTTGGAATTCCTGAGTAGAGAATGTCAATAGCACGACTCTCAGCGAGATCATTATTAAAAGTGGCTGTTCCATGACCACAAATATACCCGATATCTTCGGGATTTCGTTTGCTAATTTTTAATAATTGCTTCAGACCATTTGCCGCTTTTTGTCCGGTCATATCCATTCGATAGGCGTGGCTAGATTCATTGTAACTCAAATGACCCAATATTTCTGCATAAATTGTGGCTCCGCGGGCTTTGGCATGTTCGTATCTTTCTAAACAAAGTGCCATCGCTCCCTCTCCTAAAACAAAGCCATCCCGATTTAAATCATAGGGTCTTAAGCCTTTTTTCGGATTTACCTTTTCTAAAGACATTACCCGGCTTTCGGGGTCGGCATACATACTCATCACCGGTTTGAGGATTGGAAATTCATGGCCACCGGCGTACATAACCTCCGCCCGACCTTTTCGAATTGCCTGATAACAAAGGCTTATGGCGTGATGACCCCCCACACAGGCCGCGGAAATACAGGTAACAAATCCCTGGATATTATTGAAAATAGCCGTTAAGGTGGAGGGTGTAGAGGACATAGACATGAGCACAGAATAACGATTAAAGATTTCGTGAAATTCTTTGGGGTTTTCTTGGTATTTGGTCCAGGCATGTTCCCACCATGCCAAAGAAGAACGGGAAGAGGAATCTATAAAACCAACCTTAGTGGGATCAATAGAGGTCTTTGTAAAACCTGCATCCCTCTGGGCCATCTCCACAGCAGACATTATCGCCAGAGTTTCTTGGTTGTAATGTTGGGCGTGTACAGGATTTAGTTTTGGGATAAAGTTCTTATAATCAAAATTCTTTAATTCTGAGGCGATTTTAATTGGAAAATCATCAGTGGAAAATTTTTGGATAAAATCAATTTGCGATTCCCCATTCTTCAAACGTTCCCAAAATTCGGAGACGGAAAAAGCATTGGGAAGGATGGAACCTATTCCGGTTATTACAACTCTATTTTTTTCATTCGCCATATTTCTCTATTATCTTAACTTATTGATTTAATATAAAAGAATAAAAGTAGTTAATAAATATTTTTTTAGTGGTAAGTAGGGGAGAAAATGAATTGAGTTTACCTCTGTATGCACTTTTTTCGAATAATTGGTAAGTCACATTTAGGGTAACGGAACTTGTGGCGAACGAAAGTCGAATCTTGGAGAAGAGGTTGGTAATGAATTTGTAGTACAGGACAGAAATCTCGGGGTGAGAAGGTTGGTTGTGGATATTGTAACTCCAAACTTTTACGGGTGAAATCTCACTTTTGGTTCAATTTTTCAGTACCATTCTTCCAAGTAAAAAAAAATACAAAAATTTGATTGCTAACCAAACTACTAAACAATTATTCTTAAGATAGTATGAACTCCCTAAAACCGAGCGATAAATTCATCCGAAAAATATTTTCCAAAAAACAGGAAGTTATCGATATCTTTCAAAAGACTTAATTTTACTGGAGATGGTGAAGTATTTACTTAGTGTCCGTAAGGATTTTGTAGTACAATATTATTAACTTGAATTAATACAAAAAATTAGTATAACTTAAACCAATATACCAATACGTTTCTCACGAAAGTAAAATAAATCCAATCAAACCTCCAAAAAAGTCCTTTCCAAAAAACCAAAGACGAAGAAAATAACACCGATTTAAAAATAAATTTTGTAAAACTGCAATAATACTAAAAATGCGAGTCATACCATCATTTAAGGTTAGTAAAGTAAGAAATCCATAGGAAAAAAGAATATGCCACAAATCCCGGACTACATCCAAACCCTCCAAACTCAATTTGAAGCCGACTCCCAACCATTTAAGAAAGTGCACAGACTCATTGACCTTTGTGAAGCCGTAATTAAGTTTCACACTGTGGTCATATTGTCCAATTTCATGGAAAGTATGGCTAAAAATACACACTCCCAGGAAGATATTGCGACTGCGAGAGGGATTTTGGCTCAGGGCTTGAAAACGCCAAGTTTGGGGATCTGGGCATTTTTTACGGAGAAGAT
>CANGZW010000113.1 GCA_947458405.1 Leptospiraceae bacterium | reverse complement strand
GAAGAGCCCGGATTTTGAGAACCGGAAGCAACTCCAACATTTCCAACGGGGGAAACTCCCAGTAGTCTTAGGATTTCACTTTTGATTACGTTATAATTTACACTGTAAGAGGATAAAACAGCCGCGGCTATATTGTTATTATCTTTTAGGAGTGCCAGGAGAATGTGCTCTGTTCCAACATAATTGTGCTTCATTCTTTTGGCTTCTTCTCTAGAGGCTTCTACTATTTTCTGATATTTGTCATGGCTACCAGGTAGATCCATGATGAGGTTTTCCTCTCTGGATTTTCTCTCTACATCTTTTTTTAGCTCGTTAAGATTGATATTTAAATTGATAAGAATCTTTACGGCTACTGAATCTTCTTCTTTTAAAAGACCGAGGAAGATATGTTCGGGACCAACATAATCATGACCCAGCCTTTTTGCCTCTTCCTGAGCCATCTCATTTATAACTCTTTTAGCTCTTTTTGTGAATTCGACCATATTTTTCCTACCTGTAGTGTCTTTATTAGACTATAATTTTATAAAAAATACAACTGTTATTAATGAATACTTACTTATGCCTCTATCTTTTATCCTAATCTTATTATTTCCAACAATTTTATTTTAGTATAAAAAAAATTTAAAAATTTTCCTTCTAAATTCTTACTTTCGAAGGTTCTCTAACTCTTCTATTTCTTTGGGAGCTCCTTCTGTCAATACTATCGGATTTTTCCCATAAACTAATACATCATCTTCAATTCGAATACCAATTCCCCTATATTTTTCTGGAATGGAAAAGTCTGAAGGATCAAAATAAAGCCCGGGTTCTACTGTAGTGACCTGCCCATTTTCAAGGGGGCGACTGATTCCGTATTTAAAATATCTTCCCACATCATGAACATCCATCCCCAAGTAGTGTCCAGTTCTATGCATGTAGAATTTTTTATACAATTCTTTTTCTAGAATTTCTTCTATGCTTCCCTCTAAGAGATTAAGGTCTTTTAGCCCCATACTCAGGAACTTCACAGTCGAAAAATGAATATCCTGAAAAGGAGTGCCCTCTGTGGTCATGGCAATAGCGTTTTTTTGGGATTGTAGAACCAATTCATAAATCTCTTTTTGGGAGTCTGAAAATTTTTTGCCAGAAGGATAGGTTCTTGTTATATCCGCCGTATAGTAGTCTTTTTCCGCACCGGAATCAATCAAAATTAATTCATTTTTTTGTATTATTCGATTGTTCTCTGTATAATGTAATACGGTTGCATTCGGTCCACTGGCTACAATATGACCGTATCCACCCCCAAAGGCTCCATTTTTTAAATATTCTCTCTCTAGGATTGCTTCCAATTCATATTCATACATTCCTGCTTTTGTTTTGGAAATAGCCTTAATGTGTCCACCAACTGATATTCTAACGGCTTCTTTTATGATTTCAATTTCTTCTGCAGACTTAATTCTTCTCTCTTCGTGTAAAAAATCAGGTAGTTCTATTTTAGATGGACCAAATTTACCTTCTCTTAATTTTTTATGAAGAGTATCACAAACTGTCAAAAGCTCTCTATCTCTATCATTATTTTTTCCAAAAAAATAGTAAAGTGTATCTATATTGGTAAGTAATTCGTATTTTTTTGTTTCCCACTCAGCTAAGTCAAAAGTTTCACTTAGATCTAATAATGTTTTGATATTGTCTTTCCCGAGTCTTTTCCCTGTCCAAATTTCTTTTTCTTTGTCTTTAGGGAGGGAGAAATGGATTGATTGATCTTTTTTTAATACAAGTATTCCATCGCTTTCCGTAATACCAGTTAAATAATAATAATCAGAATCCTGTCTGAATTTATATTCTACATCCCTGTTTTTAATTTTATGTGAAGATGCAAAAATGATTAAAATTTCGTGGTCTTTTAGCTTGTTTTGTATTATATTAATTCTTTTTTTATGCTGGGAAGCACCTATAATCATGAATAAATCCTTTTTTTTAACATACCATCTACTTATTACAATAAAAAGTATCTTAAAATAAGAAAGAAAAATTTCTATTTTTAGGAGTTGTTTACATAGGCTATATAAATATATAAATTGTCTAAGGTTTTTTTAGGTCATGAGGAGTGTCTAAAAAGAGTTTAATTTCGTTAGCTAAAAGAGAAAGATTTTGAATTGATTCTTTTGTGATACGATTATTTTCATAGGAATTAATAATCAAATCAACTTTCATTAGGTATTCCAGAAATTTATTTAGAAATTTTTTCTCATTCTCGTCTTCCGTCCTTTTTATAATTTCTTTTATAATTTCAACACTGAGTTCGGATATATGGGATTGCCTGAGTACTTCGGTATGTTCTTCTCTAAAGTTCAAATTCATACCATTGGTGACCATTTTTAATCCACCAATCCATGATCCAATTTCAATTAAGACTGAGAGATCATCCCTTCCCTTTTTTCGGAGAGAATTTTCCATACTCACTTCAATGTTAATTATTGCATCTAGTAGGTCTTCTTTATCACTTCCCTTGAGGAATGCGGTATCTAATTTTGCAATAGATAATTTTACTTTATTATCAATACCCAGCTTTTCGGAATATCGTAATACATCCTCTCTAGCACTCCAGGCGGAATCAAGCTCTTTGGTGAAGAGAAATACAACCCCATCAGAGGCTCTCAATCCTAATTGTAATGCAATTTGTGATGGGAAACTAAAGACTACATCTGCACCATTTCCACCCAAATTTTTCCATTCAAATCCATTTTCAGATAGGTAGAGAAAACTATGAATAGGAGATGGTAGTGTAAAGCTCTTCCCTGATATAGAAAAGGAAGTAATATTGATTTCCTCTTCTTCGAAGGGATTAAATAGATATAGCAAAGAAAAAAGGAAGATAATTGTAAAAAAAAGTACTACATAGAAAAATTTATTTTTCATCAAATTAACGACCCATGCAATTCCTACCATAATCAAAACTTGTACATGGCACCCTTCCTGAGTCTGATGGAGTAGGTTTCTCCTTATTAGACTTTGGATTGGGAGAACTAAATAAAATTTTCTCATCGGCATGATTATAATATATCTCTTTTGTAACAGGATCCTCTTTTGCTAGATTCATAGATTTAAATCCATACAAAAGATCAATAGAAGAATAATCTGATATATTTTGTGAGTCCAAAAGTGTAATTTCAACCATGTAGTAGTAAGATCTTTCTTTTATTTCTTTAAAATAAATTGTACTTTCGGATTCTTCCCCTGCAACTAAAAGTCCCCGGGAATCATCTCTTCCTGAGAGTGTGTAAAGTAAGATCTGAACTTTTTTTACGGATTCATCTGTTGCTATGCCCAATGCGGCATTTGAAAGGTAGAAAGGAGAGGTGATAATATATCGAACGGACTCTTTGGGCTTGAGTCGAATATGAAACTGGCTCTTGGGCTCAAGAATATATCCCTTGGATTTAAGGTCACTTACTACACTCGTAACATTATTGGTGATTCCTTTTTTGGGGTAAATTCCACCCGATAAAAGTGGTACATATAATGGAAAAGCTATATAAAATAAAACAATAAGAATTATTTTCATAATTAGTTTTTTATATAGTAAAGCCATTACCTTCAACTATAATATTTACTCCATGAATTACAACTCTTTTCATGTTCAACAGCATTTTATTCTATATAATTTATTTAAATTCTGCTAGATATTTAAAACCTTATTAAAATTATAATGTATTCAAATGGAAAAAAAAAAATGAAAATAAAATTAGCTCATAAAATTTCATTTATTCTTATATTTTTCTTTATTTTTAACTGTTTTGAATATGAAGAAAATATTTATTTCAAGAAGGGTTATTCGGGTTATGTAGAGATAAATTATACTGTTCCCATCAATCAGAGAACGGGTGATTCTGTCTTAAAATTCTTGCCTATCAATCAAGATGATATTGAAGAGAGAATTAATAAAGGGCTATTTTCAAAATCAATTAAAATTAGAGATTTTTCCATTCGATATCTAGATAAAGAGGAAATTCCATCCTCGAGTTATTTTCAAAAAAAAGTAAAGATTTTTTATAGAGTTGATTTTATAGACATTTCTACTCTTGATGGAGTATTACTCGGAAATCTTTTTGTAAAAAAAAGGGGCAATTCTATTTTCATCAAAAGGGAATTTAGATCGGTTTTGAAAAATGCTGATAATGAATCTAGCAGTGGTGAGAAAAAAATACGTTCAGAAACTCTTAGATTATTAGGGGATGGATATGTATTATTTAAAGTTCATTTTCCTCAGAGTGCTGAATGCAAATCCAATCAGGGTGAGATTGGTTTGGGGATTTTATCCTATAAATTTCCTCTTGTCGAAACAGTGGAAAAATCTGGAAATAAAATATGGGATTATAGTATTACAACATTTTATTGAATTACAGTAATTTTAATTCAAGGCATTTTTTTCTAAATAATTCAAATCCTAATCTATCTTTTTCTGTCACAACATAGTGTAACTCATTCAATAAATAATTTGAAATCATTTCCTTGGAAAATCTATTTTCTTTATTTATTATCTCATCAATTTTTTGGAGTCCATATTCCAGTGATGAATAAAAAATCGCTTCATCTATTTTTAAATTTTTAGGGTAAGCCCAAAGGGCAAAAATAAAATTCAATCCGGTTATTGTATTCCACCATTCCGCTAGATCATAAACTTGATAGGCTTCTCTGTCCCAATTTGCAATTAGTGCATTGTCACCAAAGAGTAAGTGGGATCCTTTTTTTTCAGATATTCTACCTTGGATTTCGGTAGGATTCAATGGTATTGTATCTATTATTGTATTGTATTTTTCGTGATACAATATTTTTAAAAGTGCAACACTACTTCTAGACCCCTCATCAACAAAAATTGATTCTGGATTGGGTTCATTTTTATTTTCAAAAAACAGAATAGACCTGACTTTTTTTTCGGCACAGACTCCTGTTGACATTGAAAAGTTCAATTTAGATTCATTTCGGATGCATTCAACGGAAGAAATGAGAGCTAAATCGAGATTATTTTTGAGTAGCTCCTCTTTGAGGACCGAGGGATTCTCATAAAGAATGGTGTGTTCTTTTCTTTTTTCCATACCATAGGTTAGGGGTCTGGCATTGAGATGTTTCACTACTCCGACTTTCATTGCATACTTCCTTGCGAATTTTCCACTTTTTTTTACTCCTTATTTTTGAAAACCTTTGCCCAGTTTTTTTTGGGGAAAAATACAGGAGGTATCAATCTGAAAAAATGATTTCTTTTGGAAAAAGATATATACAAATGGTTACCATATTAGGAAAAGAGGGGAAGGGAAAAAAAAGTTCACTTTTGATCCTTTTTGTCCGTGGGCATATTATTATATATATTTAGTAGAATTGAATAATAAAAAAGAAAAAATCTTTTTATTTTAAAAAAAATACAAGATTTTTCGAAAATTTTTCCATTTCAGGGAACTATTAGAGTAGGAGGGCTTTCTATGAGAAAAGCTAAGGAAGAAAGACAGGAAGAAATTCTTTCTGAAAAAAACGAGGAGAGAAAAAGGGCTATAGAATCGGCTATGACCCAAATTGAAAAGCAATTTGGTAAGGGCTCCATTATGCGTCTCGGTGGAAACACAGAGCTAAAATCTATGCCCGTGATTTCTACTGGAGCTTTGGATTTGGATATAGCTTTGGGTATTGGTGGATTGCCTATCGGTAGAATAGTTGAAATTTATGGACCTGAATCTTCCGGTAAAACTACTTTGATGTTATCTGCTATAGCTCAGGCTCAACAAATGGGAGGGGTAGCGGCATTTATTGATGCTGAGCATGCCTTAGATCCTTCTTATGCCAAAAAATTAGGTGTGAACATAGATGATTTACTAGTATCACAACCTGACAATGGGGAAGAAGCTCTGGAAATCTGCGAGTCACTGGTGAGGAGCAATGCAATTGATATAATTGTAATAGACTCGGTGGCAGCATTAGTTCCCAAAGCGGAGATTGAGGGCGATATGGGGGATTCCCATATGGGTCTTCAGGCAAGACTCATGTCACAAGCCTTACGTAAATTGACGGGAACCATTTCCAAGTCCAAAACAACTGTTGTTTTTATTAACCAAATTCGTATGAAAATTGGGGTAATGTTTGGATCTCCAGAAACTACCACAGGGGGGAATGCCTTAAAATTTTATGCAAGTATCCGCTTGGACATTAGAAAAATTGAAACATTAAAAGAAAAAGAAGAGTCTATAGGGAACAGAGTCAGGGTAAAAGTTGTCAAAAATAAATGTGCTCCCCCTTTCCGTCAGGCTGAATTTGATATTATGTTCAATTCTGGAATCAATAGAGAAAGTTCTTTAATAGATCTCGCTGTTAAGCATGATATTATTGTGAAAGGTGGATCCTGGTATTCCTTTAATTCTGAGAAATTGGGTCAGGGGAAAGAATCTGTTAGGGCTTATATGTTGGAGCATCCTGAGTTTGCAAACAATATAGAAAAACAAATTCGTGAATTAAATGAGCTTCCTGCAAGGGGAAATATAGACGAAGCACCAGTAGTACAGGCTTCAACCAATGGCAAATCAGAGAAAAAATCTAAAAACTCTGGTGTAGAAGAAATTGATATGTAGTTAAATAACGGCTTTCTTTTTAGGAACCATTGAGCCGGGTGTAATAGCCCGGTTTTTTTTTGCGGAGAAAAATATGCATATTATGATATTGGTAGCCTTTGCGCTATCTATTACCCCTATTGGAATTGTACTTGTATTGCTCGGTACTTATTTATTTGAGAAAAAAAGAGGTGATTTGCCTTTTACGGGTATAAAAAAGACCCTATACTATTGGCTTAGTACAACACTTTTAAATAGTTTAATATGTGGTGGATGGTGGATTTATACCGGGGATATCCCCGGGATGCAAAATACAGTTCCTGCCAGTGCAATGATTGGAGCTGTATTTTCAAGTATATATTTTGTGATTATATGGACTTTTTATTTAATTATAACTAAAATTAAAAAATTAGCTCAGAAATAATCATTCAATCAACATTTCTTCGGGTATATCTAAAATTTTCTTTCTTAAAGTCTTTTTATAAGTCTTTTTGAATTTAGTATGGCAAGATTTACATGACTTCAAAAGATCACCTTTTTCTAGGTGGGAAGTTGTGATTTTTTCCCATTCTTCCCTGTCGGCTTCTGGTGCTAGTTCTGGGAGTCGTTTTAGAATTGTTTCGAGTTTTTCTTTTTTCCCTTTTTTGAATTGTTTTTCGGCTATTTCCATGTGATCTTCCATATAATCGTGAAGATTCATTGGTTTTGTTCCCGGGATTTGACTGACTAAGATACCGGTTGTCATTAAAGAAATAAAGATAGATAGAATTATGCGTATTTTCATACTTCAAATGTAAGAGTGTTTCCTGTATTGAAAAGTATTTTTTCCATCATTTTAATTTGTCTTATAATTCTTTTTTTGCAGGACTGTCAGAATACTAATTACTACAGTTTGGAAGAGGGGAATGTAAAAATCTTAAAGGCATATTCTATAAAAGATATAAGTTGTGGTACAAGTCATACAGTTACTCGATATTTAGTCGGCAATTCATATAAAAATGATGTTGATTCCTGTTTGAGTGCTATTAATGCTAAGAGCTGTTCTCAATGGAATGTATCTGATCCTACCCCTAGAGAGTGTATGGGTATCAATACGAAAGGGAAATAATGGATATACAATCTACTGAAATTTATTTAATCACTGCTTTAATCATCTCCTTTCTGTGTTTTCTTTCCCTAATTTTATTTAGATATCCTAAACTTAGAATAAATAAAACAGACACTCCCGAAATAAAAGAGAAACCAAGTCAGAATATATTAGAAATTTTTGATTATTTGGGGACTAAAATTGTTCATGAAAATGGAACTTATACAGTAAATCAAAATGGAAGGGTTGGTTTTTTTAAAACATGGGACGACCTTCCCTTAGAGTACAAAAAAATGATAAAAGAATTAGATAGTCGCTCACTTGAGGTTAAAACTGGAGAAGACTACTTTTTAGAAATTATAAATGGATTGTATTACTTAACAATGCCGGGAGGAAAAAAAATAAAGTACAATAGTTTAAATGAAATCCCTAAGAATATAAGAAAAGCTCTAGGAAAATAAGATAAAATGCTACTATTTATAAATGAGAATAATAAGTAGTAGCTACATATTTTGAAACCAAGTTGTATTAAGAGTGATATTTTTTCTTGTCATCAATTAAGGCTTGTACTACAGATGGATCTGCCAGCGTTGAAATATCCCCTAAACCATCAAACTCATTCGCCGCTATTTTTCTTAGTATCCTTCTCATAATCTTACCCGATCTGGTTTTTGGTAATCCGGGTGCCCAATGTATCACGTCTGGTCTTGCAATTTTTCCGATAATCTTTTCAACAATAGCTATTAATTCTTTTTTGAGTTCATCGTTGGTTGCAATACCATTTTTTACTGTTACATAGGCATAAATTCCCTGACCTTTTATGTCATGAGGAAAGCCTACTACACCTGCTTCAGCAATACTGGAATGTTCAACCAATGCACTTTCTACTTCTGCAGTTCCCAATCTATGACCTGATACGTTGATAACATCATCCACTCTACCAGTTATCCAATAGTACCCATCTTTGTCTCTTCTGGCTCCGTCTCCTGTGAAATATAGGCCCTTGAATTGAGAAAAATATGTTTGCTTAAAGCGGTCAGGATCTCCATACACACCTCTCATCATAGAAGGCCATGGATAACTTATACATAAATTTCCACTCACATCCCCTTTATCATTGATAACCTTTCCTTCATTATCAACTAGAACTGGTTTAATTCCAAAGAATGGTAAAGTAGCAGATCCCGGTTTTGCAGGTATTGCACCAGGGAGAGGAGTGATTAAAATTGATCCAGTTTCTGTTTGCCAGTATGTATCAACAATGGGGCATTTTTTCTTTCCAATATTAGTGTAGTACCATTCCCAGGCTTCCGGGTTTATGGGTTCACCCACAGTACCTAATAATCTTAAGGATGCTAATGATTTATTCTTTAAAGGTTCTAACCCTTCTTTAGCTAGAGATCTAATTGCCGTCGGTGCTGTATAAAAAACATTTACTGAATATTTATCAATAACATCCCAAAATCTTCCTGCATCAGGATATGTCGGAACTCCTTCAAACATAATTGAAGTTGCCCCATTAGATAGTGGTCCATATAAAGTATAAGAGTGCCCGGTAATCCATCCAATGTCTGCTGTGCACCAAAATGTATCGCTTTCTTTATGATCGAATACATACTTAAAAGTGAGATTAGCACCCAAGAGATATCCTGCTGTTGTATGTAATACACCTTTTGGTTTTCCTGTAGATCCCGATGTATATAAAATAAAAAGTGGATCTTCAGAGTTTGCTTTATAGGGCTCACAAAAGGTAGAAATATCTGGTGACTTCATTAAAAAATGCCACCAATGATCTCTTCCTTCTGTCCAACTTAGGTTGGATTCCATGCCAGTTCTTCTGACAATGATCATGTCTTTTATTTTTGTTTCCGATCTTTCGAGGGCAATATCAACATTTTTCTTTAAGTCGATTATTTTTCCTCCCCGAAAACCACCATCGGATGTGATTACTAGGGTAGGTTTGCAATCATCAATTCTTCCATGCAGAGCCTCCGGGGAAAATCCCCCAAATACTACAGAATGCACAGCACCAATTCTTGTGCAGGCAAGGGCAGATATGGCTAGCTCGGGAATCATAGGTAAATATATTAAAACTCGGTCCCCATTTTTTACTCCGAATTTTTTTAATACATTTGCAAACTTACAAACTTCCCTATGTAGCTCTTGGTAGGTGAAAGTCTTTGAGTCATCAGGGTTATCACCTTCCCAAATCAATGCAGCTTTATTTTTTAAAGGAGAGTTTAAATGTCTATCCAAGCAATTATAAGAGACATTAAGTTTACCACCTTCAAACCATTTGACCTTTCCATCTGCAAATTTATGGGATAACACTTTGGAAAATGGTTTAAACCACGTAAGCCTTTCTAGAGCTTGATTTTTCCAAAAACTTTCAGGATTTTTTATTGAGTCATTATAAAGTTTTAAATAATTTTTATTATTTATATTTGCATTCTTAGTGAACGAATCTCCAGGGGATACAATTCTTTCTTTGGCCATTAATTTTACTCCTAAATACCCGACAGTAATTTTTCACTTTTTCATTAAAATATTCCATAGTCAATTAAAAACTAAGATTCTGAATATTTTATTTTTTTGAGTAGTACCAATTTAATTTAAAAAGATTATTTTGAGAGTAAATAATCAGGATTGATATTATTTTAGAATAACTTAAATTGTATATTATGAAAAAGAAAATACTAATTCTTACTTCTTTATTTACTGGAAAATCATTAGGGGGCACTGATAGACATACACTTGAGCTTTCAAAAATTTTATCTACTGAATATGATATTACAATTTGTACTACAAATAGTAGTGATTATATAACATGGAAAGGAGATTACAGGGAAGGAGAAAGCCAAATTGATAATATAAAAATACTTAGGTTTAAAATAGAGAAACAAAGAAATATAAAAAAATTTAATAGATTATATACAAATTTAATAAAAAAAAAATATATTTCTAAAGAAGAGGGTATAAATTTTATAACTCAACAGGGACCTGTTGTAAATAAATTAATTAAATATATAGAGCAAAATTCTGTGTACTATGATATTATTTTATTTATTGGTTATATGTATTTCCCTACAATAAATTCTATACCCTTTGTAAAAGAAAAAACGGTTATAGTACCCGCACTACATGATGAACCAGTTGCATATTTTCCTATATATAAAGATATTTTAACTGATGATATCACTTATGCTTTTAATACAATTGAAGAACTTGATTTATTTAATAAAATATTTCATTTTATCCCTAAAAAGAATAGTATAGTTGGAATTAATATCTCGAATAATATTAAAGAAAATGAATTGAATAGATTTCATAATATAAATTATAAATATATAATTTATATTGGTAGAATTGATGAAGGTAAAGG